>NZ_JBEZJZ010000003.1:0-18592 GCF_040651455.1 Streptomyces sp. NPDC048483 | reverse complement strand
GCCGTCGCCCGCCACCACCCCGGCAGGAATCGCTTCGCGCTGCTCCTTCTTGTCGCCGTCGCCCGCCACCACCCCGGCAGGAATCGCTTCGCGCTGCCCCTTCTTGTCGCCGTCGCCCCACCACTCCTCAAGGAATGGGCTGCGCCCATGAGCACTGTCGCCATCGACCATGTCTCCCGCTGGTTCGGGAATGTCGTCGCCGTCAACGACATCACCATGACCATCGCGCCCGGCGTCACCGGCCTGCTCGGCCCCAACGGTGCCGGAAAATCCACCCTCATCAACATGATGGGCGGCTTCCTCGCCCCCTCCAACGGCGCCGTCACCCTCGACGGCAGCACCATCTGGCGCAACGCCGGCATCTACCGCCACATCGGCATCGTCCCCGAGCGGGAGGCGATGTACGACTTCCTCACCGGCCGCGAATTCGTCCTCGCCAACGCCGAGTTGCACGGCCTCGGCCGGGCCGAGGCGGCCAGGGCGCTGGCCACGGTGGAGATGGAGTACGCCCAGGACCGCAAGATCTCGACGTACAGCAAGGGCATGCGGCAGCGGGTGAAAATGGCGTCCGCGCTGGTCCACGACCCGTCCGTGCTGTTGCTCGACGAGCCGTTCAACGGCATGGACCCACGGCAGCGGATGCAGCTGATGGAGCTGCTGCGGCGGATGGGGGACGAGGGCCGCACAGTGCTCTTCTCCTCCCACATCCTCGAAGAAGTCGAGCAACTTGCCTCGCACATCGAGGTGGTGGTGGCCGGCCGGCATGCCGCGTCCGGTGACTTCCGCAAGATCCGCCGGCTGATGACCGACCGGCCGCACCGCTATCTCGTCCGGTCCGACAACGACCGCGCGCTGGCCGGTGCGCTGATCGCCGACCCCTCCACATCCGGCATCGAAGTGGACCTCGCCGAGGGCGCGCTGCGCATCCAGGCCACCGACTTCGGCCGCTTCACCGAACTCCTGCCGCGGATCGCCCGCGACCACGGCATCCGCCTGCTGACGGTCTCGCCCTCCGACGAGTCGCTGGAATCCGTCTTCTCCTACCTCGTAGCGGCCTGAGGCCTGAAAGGAGCCCCGACGCATGTCCACGACCACTCCGACGGCCCCGTCCGCGCCTGTAGGCGCGCCCCGGGCCGCGCTGTTCCACCCCACCGTCGCCCGGCTCACCTACCGTGCCCTGCTCGGTCGGCGCCGTGCCCTGATCCTCTTCGCGCTGCCCGCGCTTCTGGTGGTCATCGCCGTCGCCGTCCGCACGCTGGCCGGCGCCGATGACTCCACCGCGAGCGAGATCCTGGGCGGCTTCGCGCTCGGCACGATGGTCCCGCTGATCGGCGTCATCGCCGGTACGGGCGCGATCGGCCCCGAGATCGACGACGGTTCCGTGGTCTATCTCCTGTCGAAGCCGGTGCCGCGGCCGACGATCATCTTCACCAAGCTTGTGGTGGCGATAGGCGTCACGGTCACCTTCTCCGCCGTTCCCGTCCTCCTCGCCGGTTTCCTTCTCAACGGCAACAGCCAGCAGATAGCCGTCGCCTACGCCGTGGCGGCGGCCATCGCCTCGGTCGCCTACAGCGCGCTCTTCCTCCTCCTGGGCACCATCACCCGTCATGCCGTCGTCTTCGGCCTGGTCTACGCCCTGGTCTGGGAGGCGCTCTTCGGAACCCTCGTCCCCGGCGCCCGGACCCTCAGCGTCCAGCAGTGGGCGCTGGCGGTGGGCCAGCAGATCGGCGCGGAGGGCGCGCTCACCTCCGATGTCCAACTGCCGCTTGCCATGTGCCTGTTGGGGGTCGTGACGGTCGGCGCCACCTGGTACGCCGGACGCCGTCTGAAGGCGCTGACCCTGGCCGGAGAGGAGTAACCCGCGATACGGCGGGCCCCGGGCGCACCCGGGGCCGCGCGTTCAGCCGCCCTGCGCCTGGCCCCCGCCGCCGTCCTTCTGGTGGTCGTTGAACTCCCGGACGTTGCGCAGATGCTCCTGGAAGTTCGCGGTGAAGCGGGTGTCGCCCGGTTTGACGGTGACGAAGTACAGCCAGTCGCCCTTGGGCGGCGCGCCGGCCGCCTTCAGCGCGTCCGCCCCGGGGTTGTCGATCGGGGTGGGCGGCAGGCCCTGGTGCCTGTAGGTGTTGTACGGGCTCTCGGTCCTGGTGTCGGCGTGAGTGGTGGCGAGGGTGCTGCGGCCCAGCGCGTAGTTGATCGTCGAGTCCATCTGCAGCGGCATGTTCCTGGCGAGCCGGTTGTCCATCACCCGGGCGACCTTGCCCATATCGGTCGGCCGGTCCGCCTCGGCCTGCACGATGCTGGCGATCACCACCGTCCGGTAGGAGGCGATGCGGTCACCGGCGAGCCGCTGCTTGGCCGTGTCGACCATGTAGGCGAGCAGGGACGCCGGGGTGGTGTCCTTGCTGATCGGATACGTGGCCGGGAAGAGGTAGCCCTCCGGGTTGCCCTTCGCCTCGGCCGGCAGTTTCAGGTGCGCCTTCTTGGCGGCCTTCGCGGTGCTGCCCTCGGCCAGCTGCAGCACCTTGTCGACGGCGGCGTACACCTGCGCCGCCCGCCGGCCCTCCGGCACAGTCAGTTTCGCCTCGGGCTGCGGCCCGCGCAGCAACCGCGGCACAAACACCACAGCAAGAATGACCAATACACACAAAACGGCAACGAGAAGGAGCCGGCCGACCCGGGAAAGCCGAGGTCCGGACCGGCGAACGGTGCGCTGAACATCGCTCATGAGGGCACCGTAGGCCAGTCGGCCGGGTTACGGGGATGGCCTCCCCCGGATCGCTACCGATGGCGGACAGTGGACGCGGGTGGGTTGCCTGATGTTCACCGCACCGGCCCGCGCCCTGGGCCGGGCCCACAGGGGCCGGCGCGTCACGGGCGGCCCCGGCGCCGCGCCCATGCCCGGCGGGTGGGCGGCCCCTGGCCCCTCCTGCCGCCATCCGGATGGCCCTACGCCCGCTCCCCGATCCGTCGATCGCGTCCCGCGCCCAGGCCCAGGAGGGCAAGGCCGGTGCACACGGCGAGGAGCAGGAGGAGCGGGACGGTCCAGCCGCCGGTGGTCTGGTGGACGGCGCCGAGGGCCAGGGGGCCGGCCGCGGCGAGGAGGTAGCCGCCGGTCTGGGCCATGCCGGAGAGGCGGGCGGCGGTGTGGGCGTCGCCGGAGCGGAGGACCATCATCGTCAGGGCCAGGCCCAGGGCGCCGCCCTGACCGATGCCGAGGAGCCCCGCCCACAGCCAGGCGCCGGCCACCGGGGCCAGCAGCAGCCCGACGACGCCGCAGGTCATCAGCGTGGAGACGGCCACGCCCAGCAGCCGCTGACGGCGCATCCGTCCCGCGAGCATCGGCACCACGAACGAACCCGCCATCTGCACCAGCGTGCTGAAGGCGAAGACCAGTCCTGCTTCGCCCTTGCCCATGCCGTGATCGGTGAAGATCGTCGGCATCCAGGCGATGACCACATACGCGATCAGCGACTGCGAGCCCATGAAGAGCGTGACCTGCCAGGCCAGCGGGGAGCGGCCGAGCCTCGGCCCGTGCCCGGTCGGCTGCATGGCCGGGGCCGGGGCCGCGGCCGCCCCGTACCCGGTGCCCCGTCGTGCGATGACCGCCTGCGGGATCCAGACCATCGCGCCGACGGCGGCCATCAGCGACCAGGACACCAGCGAGCCCTGCCAGCCGCCGAGCGCGTTCTCCAGGGGGACGGCGGAGGCTGCCGAGACCGTGGCGCCCAGGATCATCGCCGTCGAGTAGAGCGCCGTCATGCCCGCGGCCCGCTCCGGGAAGTCCCGCTTGATCAGGGCCGGCATCAGGACGTTGAGCAGGGCTATGGCCGTGCCGACCACCGCACAGCCGGCGAACAGCGCGACCACGGGCGGCGCGATCCGCAACACGATGCCGCCGCAGAGCAGAACCAGCGCACCGCACAGCACGGCCTCGGTCCCCCAGCGGCGAGCCAGTTTCGGGGCGGCGATGGAGCCGAGGCCCATGAAGATCAGCGGGATGGTCGTCACCAGGCTGCCGGCGGTCGCGGCGAGGTGGAAGTGCTTGCCGATCTCGCCGAGCAGCGGCGAGACCCCGGCCAGCGCGGCTCGCATGTTGAGCGCGGCGAGGACGATTCCGGCCAGGAGGAGCGTCGGGTGGGCCCCTAGGCGACGGCGGGCCACGGCGACCGGCGGCGCCGCGACCAGGTCCTCCTCGGCGTCGATCAAGGGTGCTTCGGACAGGGGCCCTGACATGCGTGTGTACCTCGCCAAGGGATCGGGGGGTGACCAACGGGTGTGACCAACGGGGTGAACAACGGGGGTGGTCAACAGGCGTGACCAAGGGGTGTGACCAACGGGTGTGACCAAGGGGCGTGACAAAGAGGTGGGGGGGGGGGAGCAGCAGGAAGAAGCAGGAGTGAGCGGGGAGCAGCGTGCGCTGTGGCGGGGCCGGCCGTCAGCGGACGGCGAGCAGCGCTTCCACGGCGCGCTTCGGCCTCTCCAGCAGCGCGCGGGTGGCGCGCTCCGCGCCCTCCGGATCGCCCGTTGCGATGGCGTCCAGTACGGCGCGGTGATCGCCGTGCACGATCTTCGGCATCTCGTGATCGTCGAGCGCGCTGACCAGCGCCTCCCGTACCGAGCTGCTGAACCATCCGTAGGTCGCGGTCAGCGCGGTGTTGTGCGCGGCCTCGACGACGGCTTTGTGGAAGGCGATGTCGTGATCGGCGTACAGCTCGATGCTGCCGGCGTCCGGCTGCCCCTCGGCGTCCGCCAGCGCGGCCTGGGCGTCCAGGGCCGCTCGCATCCGCTCCAGGTCGGCGGGCTCGTGCCGGAGCGCGGCCAGCCGGGCGGCCTCCGCCTCCAGGGCGATCCGCAGTTCCAGGACGTCGCGGATGCCGGCCCGCTGGATGCCGCGCATGATCTCGCCGGGGTCCGCGGTGGAGACGACGAAGGTGCCCTCGCCCTGGCGTGAGCGCAGCATTCCGGCGTGGACGAGGACCCGGACCGCCTCGCGGACGGTGTTGCGGCCGACCTGGAGCTGTTCGGCCAGGGCGTGCTCCGTAGGGATACGGGCCCCGACCTGCCACTCCCCGGCGGTCAGCTGGGACCGCAGGGCCTCGACGACGGTGTCCACCAGGGATTGCCGTCCCGCTGCCTGCAGTGCCATGTCCGTCCCGACGCCTCTCTGGTTCATCCGCTCGGTTGCCCAGTCATCCTACAACTGATGGATTCACTGTACATGTAGAGAGGCGTGGCATGGGTGTGGGATTCCCGGGAACGCTCGCAGCCCACGACCGTTCCGCCATGAAGCCGGTCCGTCATGACACCGGTACGCAGGGGGCACGCACCCGGCGCGCCGGCGGTACGTGGCAGCGGAAGGTGCTGAGAGGAGGCGGTCCGATGACGGGCTTCTACCACGTGTGCTTCGTCGTCCCGGAGATCGAGGCGGCCATACGGGACCTCGGGACGGCCGCCGGAGCCGAGTTCCGCGAGCCCAAGGAGGACCGGCTCGGCGGCTGGGACTACCAGGTCACCTTCACCCGCGGGGGCCCGCCGTACATCGAGCTCATCGAGGGGCCGCCGGGCAGCCCCTGGGATGCGTCGGCGGGCGCCCGGTTCGATCACCTCGGGTTCTGGACGCGCTCCATAGAGGCGGGCTCCCGTCACCTGGCGGACCAGGGCTTTGCCACGGACTTCTCCGGATGCCCGTACGGCCGCCCCTTCGCCTACCACCGGATGGACAGCATCGGCACCCGCGTCGAACTGGTCGATCTGGCCCGGCAGCCCGCCTTCCTGGCGGCCTGGAACCCGGGCGGAGTGCCGGTCCCCCCGATCGAGGGCTAGGGCCTGTCCGATGGGTCATGGCCGGGCGGCCGGGGTTCCGGCCGACCCTCACGCCTCCAGCCCCTCCAGCCCCTCACACTCCCAGCCCCTCACACCCCCACATCCCGCCCCCGGATGTCCGCCAGCGACTCCCGCCGCACCAGCAGCCGGGCATGCCCGCCGGTGACCGCGACCACCGGGGGCCGGCCGACCAGGTTGTAACCGGAGGCCATCGAGAGGTGGTACGCGCCCGCGGCCGGGACGGCCAGGAGGTCGCCGGGGCGGATGTCGCCCGGCAGGCGGACGTCCGTGGCGAGGATGTCCCCCGCTTCGCAGTGGCGGCCGACGACCGTGACCGGCTGGGCGACCGCGGCGGAGCGGCGGCCGATCAGGCGGGGCGCGTAGCGGACGCCGTACAGGGCGGGCCGGGGGTTGTCGCTCATGCCGCCGTCCACCGCGACGAACGTGTGCCCGCCGGTCTGTTTGACGGCCAGGACCCGGTAGAGCACGACGCCGGCCGGGCCCGCGATGGCGCGTCCGGGTTCGATGGCCAGGCGGGGCACCGGCAGCCCGGCCGCCGCGCAGCCGCCGGCCAGCTCGGAGCGGATCTTGGCGCCCAGGCCGACGATGTCGAGTGCGGGTTCGCCGGGTCGGTAGGCGATGCCGTGGCCTCCGCCGAGGTCCAGTTCGGGCAGGGTGATGCCGTATTGCTCATGGATCCGGGCCAGCAGCCCGACCAGCCGCCGTACGGCCGACAGATACGGCTTGACGGTGGTGATCTGTGACCCCAAGTGGCAGTGCAGGCCGACCAGTTGGAGTCGCGGCTGGCCCAGCACCCGGGTGACGGCGTGCTGCGCGGAACCGTCCGCCAGCGACAGCCCGAACTTCTGCCCGTCGGTCCCCGTACGGATCTTGGCGTGGCCACCGGCGGCGATCCCCGGGACGACCCGGATCAGCACCTTCTGCCGGTTGCCCGCCGGGATCGCGGCAGCCAGCCGGGCGATCTCCGAGGTGCTGTCGATGACGATCCGCCCGACGCCGAGCCGCAGCGCGGCCCGCAGGTCCTCCGGGCTCTTGGCGTTGCCGTGCAGCACGATCCGATCGGGCGGGAACCCGGTGGTGACGGCCAGCTCCAGCTCGCCCGCCGAGCAGACGTCCAGCCCCAGGCCCTCCTCCTGGACCCAGTGCGCCATGGCGCGGCACAGGAACGCCTTGGCCGCGTAGTAGACGTCGGTGTCGGGGAAGGCCCGCAGGTAGGCGCGGCAGCGGCGGCGTACCTCGTCCTCGTCCAGGACGTAGGCGGGGGTGCCGAAGCGGTCGGCCAGCTCGGTGAGCGGGACGCCGCCTATGGCGAGGTCGTCGTCCACCAAGGGCGTGGTGGACCCCGGCCAGATGGCCAGGGAGGGGGCCGGTGCGGCGGATTCCCGGGCGGGCTCCGGCACGGCGGGCAGCGGGAGCGCGGCGTGGCTCATGGTGTGGCTCATGATCGTGCCCTCCCTCAGACGGCCCGTAGGGGTTGCGGCCGGGGCAACGTACGGGGTGGCGTACGGGGCTGTGCACGGGGAATTTCCGGGGCGAACCGCGGGTCGACGGTCAGGCCGGTCGCGCCGACAGGTTCGGCCAGCGCGCGCAGCGCGGGCTCGGAGAGCCGCACCCAGGGCTGGCCGCCGCCGAGGGCCGCGGCGAGCCGCTGGGGCGAGGTGAAGGCGACGGCGATACGGCCGCCCATGGGGGTGCGGAACAGGCGGGCAGTGCAGCCCGCGGGGCCCGACCGGACGGGTACGAACAAAGGCCCGGCCGGGACCCGATCGGAGGGCTCGGGGTCTTCCGCGTACAGAGGATGGGACTGGGACACGGCGTTGCTCCTCGGCAGAACATGGCGGCCCCGGACCGGTGGGTCGCGCAAACGCCGGGGCTCGGCTCTTCCGACGCTATGCCCGCTGAAGGGGGCGGTTCCCCGGCCGCTGACGCATCATTGACGGCTTGTGGACGGGACTTGACGGGATGCTGCTGTTGGGTGGCCGGTCGATGATTGATCGGCAGCGGGTGAGGCCGCGGCACGGCAGCCGGAAGGCCGGACCGGTAGCCGTACGGAGGAGCCGGCCGGGAGCCGGCCGGCAGCGCGCGGCACCGCGGCCGCCCGTCCGTGTACCGCGGCGCCTCGGCCTTGACGGGGCGGGTTCACACCCCCGCCTCCACCGGAGCGGCCCCCGCCCCCGCGCCCGCCGTGCCCCGGCCGCCGTCCCCGGCACCGCGCTCCGACCGCCGTACCACCGCGAGCACCAGCACCCCGGCCCCCACCGCCACCAGCCCGGAGATCAGCGTGATCTGCGTCAGCCCGGCGACGTACGCGGACCGGACGGCCGACAGTGGGGCGCCGGGCGCGAGACCGTGCGGCGCATCGGCGAAGACCGTGCCCAGGACCGCGATCCCTATGGCGAACCCCAGCTGCCGGAAGGTGTTCACGGCCCCGCTCGCCATGCCGGCGCGCTGCGGGGGCGCCGCGCCGAGCGCCGCCGAGACCAGTACCGGCATGGCCGCCCCGACGCCCAGCCCGCCGACCGCGAGCCCGGGGACGAGCGTGGCCCAGCCCGCGCCGTCGCCGAGCAGTGCGGTGTGCAGCAGCGCGCCCGCGCCCACCAGCAACAGGCCGATGCCGACCGGGAGCTGGGGCGCGAGGCGCTGGAGCAGACGGCCGCCCACCGCGCCGACCAGCAGGGACATCAGCGCCAGCGGCAGCACCGCCAGGCCCGCCTGCACCGGGCTCAGGCCCAGCACGTCCTGTGCCCACAGCCCGACGAACGTCAGATACGGGAAGGCCGCCGCCTGCAGCAGCAGGGCCGCCGCCATCAGGGCGGCGAACGACGGGCGGCGCAGCAGCCGCAGGTCCAGGAGAGGCTGCCGTACCCGCCGCTCGACGGCGGCGAACACGAGCAGCGCCACCGCCCCGGCCGCGAGCGACGCGAGCGTTCCGCCTTCCGTCCAGCCGTGCTCGCCGCCGCGCATCAGCCCGTACGTCAGCGCGCCCACGGACACGGTGAAGGACGCGGCGCCCGCCCAGTCGATGCGGGCCGTGGGGGTCCCCCCGGCCGAGTTCGTTCGAGGTGGGGGGAGGGCGCCGTGGGACTCGCGGATATGGCGGACCGTCAGATACACGGCGACGGCGGTCAGCGGCAGATTGACGAGGAAGATCGCCCGCCAGTTCAGGTACTCGGTGAGCAGCCCGCCGAGTACGGGGCCCACCGCGGCCGCGGCGCCGCTCGTACCGCCCCAGATGCCGAACGCCACGCCGCGGTCGCGGCCCTGGTAGGCGGCCATCAGCAGCGGGGTGTTGGTGGCGAACATCGCCGCCGCGCCGAGGCCCTGGACGGCGCGGGCCCCGATCAGGACGCCCGCGCCCGGCGCCAGCCCGCAGGCGAGCGAGGCGAGGGCGAAGAGGGCCAGCCCGGCCACGTACAGCCGGCGCCGCCCGAAGAGGTCCGCGGCCGAGCCCGCCACCATCAGCAGCGCGGCCAGCGCCAGCGCGTAGATGTCCATCACCCACTGCAGTGCGGTGAAGGAGGCGCCCAGGCCGTCGGATATCCGGGGCAGCGCGGACACCACGATGGTCACGTCGATCAGCAGCATGAAATTGCCGAGGGTGATGGCGACCAGCGGCCACCATTTCCCCGACGTCCGGGACTTCTCGCGGTTTCCGGGCGAAGTGCCCGCGGCAAACGTTCCGGGCGAAGGGCTCGCGCCCATGATCATTCCTTTGTTCCGGGGACAGGGACGGCCCACCCTCCGTCCCCCGCCCCCGAACTCCCAGCCACCGCGCTCCCGGCGGCGCAATCCGACACGCGTTAGCCTCGAACGGTGAAAACCGACGCGAAGGCCGCCGGCCCCGCCACCGGGTTCGACGCCCTCGACCGGCAGCTTCTGCACGCCCTCCAGCTCGACGGCCGGGCACCCTTCAGCCGTATCGCCGCCGCGCTCGGCGTCTCCGACCAGACCGTTGCCCGCCGCTACACCCGGCACCGCGCCAGCGGGGCGCTGCGGGTGCTGGGGCTGGCCGATGCGCGGGCGCTGGGCGAGGTCGAGTGGCTGGTGCGGGTGCAGTGTGCGCCGGATGCCGCGGTGCCGGTCGCCGAGGCGCTGGCCCGCCGTGCGGACACCGCCTGGGTGAGCCTGATGTCCGGCGGTACGGAGATCGGCGCGGTGTGCCGCGCGGCGAGCAGCGAGCACAGCGACGCGCTGCTGCTGCAGAAGCTGCCGCGTACACCCAGCGTCGTCGGCGTCACCGCCCACTGCGTGCTGCACGAGTTCTTCGGCGGCCCGCAGGGCCTGGTCAGCAAGTCGGGCGCGCTGAGCGAGGAGCAGACCGCCCGGCTGAGCCCGCCGCCACCGGATCCGGCCGCCGTCCCGGTGGAGCTCTCCGACGCCGACCGCCGCCTCTTCGACGCGCTCGGCCGCGACGGCCGGACCCCGCCGGCCGAACTGGCCGCCGCCACCGGTTGGTCGCCCACCACCGTCCGCCGCCGCCTCGCCGAACTGCGCGCGGACGGCGTCCTGTACTACGACGTCGACTACGACCTGCGGCTCTTCGGGTACGGCGTGATGGTCGCCCTGTGGCTGTCCGTCAAGCCGGCCGAACTGGCCGCCACCGGCGAGGCGTTGGCGGCCCACCAGGAGGTCGCCTTCGCCTGCGCCACCACCGGGCCGCACAATCTCTTCGCGTCCGTGCTGTGCGAGGACGTGAGCGCGCTCTACACGTATCTGACGACCCGGGTGGCGGCACTGCCCGGCGTACGGACGATGGAGAGCGCACCGCGGATCCGGCACATCAAGGGGGCCGGGCCGTTCATGGCCACCGGCCGTGCGGCGGGGCGCCGATGAAGCCCGTGCTCCCCGGCCGGCGCCTGCGGTGGCCGGCCAACCCTGTCCGCCGGTCTGCGGCCTGGGCGCTGGCCTGGGTACGCAGCGCCCCCGGCACCCACATCTGGCTGCTGATCATCGGCATCACCAGCCTCGTCATCGCCTCCGCCTCCGAGGGCCTGGAGCAGTTCCTCCTCCACCGCACCAGCAGCAACATCCACGAGCTGAACGAGCATCCGCTCCCCTCGCTGCTCATCAGCGGATTCTGGATCGAGCGCCCGGGGTCGTTCCTGCTCTACGTGGCGATGTTCGAGCTGTTGCACGCCAACGTCGAGCGCTGGCTGGGCACCTGGCGCTGGCTGCTGGTCGTGGGCGTGGCGCACTGCGCGGCCACGCTGGCCAGCCAGGAACTCGTCCTGCTGGCCATCGAGGGGCACCGGCTGCCGCGGTCGATGACCCATGTCGTGGACATCGGGGTCTCCTACGGGCTGGCGGCGGCCGCCGGTGTCCTGACGTACCGTCTGCTGCCGCCCTGGAGCTACGGATGGCTCATCGGGGTCCTGGTGTTCTTCGGCGTGCCGCTGCTGACCGGGGCGACCTTCACGGACTTCGGGCATGCCATCGCCCTGGTTCTGGGGCTGGTGGCCTGGCCGCTGACGCCGGCGGGGAGGGCGGCGCCGTACGGGTCGGCCGGGGCGGAGGACGGGGACGGGCCCGGCGAGGGGGACGGCGACGAGGCCCGGCCTCCCGGCCGGAGCAGCCCTCAGGACGCACCTCAGAGCCGCTCCCCGGACACCCCTCAGGACGCCCCTCAGGACAGGTAGAGCCGCTCCAGCACGACCGCGATGCCGTCCTCCTCATTGGAGACGGTGACCTCGTCCGCGACCGCCTTCAGCTCGTCATGGGCGTTGCCCATCGCCACGCCACGCGCCGACCAGGCGAACATCGCGATGTCGTTGGGCATATCGCCGAACGCGAGGGTGTCGGCGGCCTTGAGGCCCAGGCGGCGGGCGGCCAGCGACAGGCCGGTGGCCTTGGTCAGGCCCAGCGGCAGCAGTTCGACGATGCCGTGGCCGGAGACCATCACGCCCACCAGATCCCCGGCGACCTCGCGCGCGGCCCGCGCCAGGGAGTCGTCGTCGAGGGTCGGGTGCTGGATGTAGACCTTGTTGAGCGGGGCCGTCCACAGCTCGCCCGGCTCGTCGATCATGATCGTCGGCAGCGGGCCTTCCTGGATGCGATAGCCGGGGCCGACCATCACCTCGCCCTCCAGGCCGTCCCGGCTCGCCGCCAGATACAGCGGACCGGTCTCCGCCTCGATCTTGGACAGCGCGAGGCCGGCCAGCTGGCGGTCGAGCGTGACGGACGTCAGCAGCCGGTGCTCCCCGGCGTGGTAGACCTGCGCGCCCTGTCCGCACACCGCCAGGCCCCGGTAGTCCAGGGCGTCGAGGATGTGCCGGGTCCAGGGCACCGAGCGGCCGGTGACGACGATGTGCGCCGCGCCCGCCGCGGTGGCCGCGGCGAGCGCCGTACGGGTGCGCCCGGAGACGGTCTCGTCGTGGCGCAGCAGCGTCCCGTCGAGATCCGTCGCGATGAGCTTGTAGGGCAGGGCCGGTGCGCTCACCGGGCGAGGGGCTCGAGGAGTTCGCGGCCGCCCAGGTAGGGACGGAGCACCTCGGGGACGCGCACCGAACCGTCGGGCTGCTGGTGGTTCTCAAGGATCGCCACGATGGTGCGCGGTACGGCGCACAGCGTGCCGTTCAGCGTTGCCAGCGGGCGCACCTTCGGCTTGCCGTCCTCGGTGTCGCGCATCCGGATGGACAGCCGCCGCGCCTGGAACTCGTTGCAGTTGGAGGCGGAGGTCAACTCGCGGTACTTGCCCTGGGTGGGGATCCACGCCTCGCAGTCGAACTTGCGGGAGGCGGAGGCGCCGAGGTCACCGGTGGCGACATCGATCACCTGGAAGGGCAGCCCCAGGGAGTTCAGCCACTGCTTCTCCCAGTCCAGCAGACGCTGGTGCTCGGCCGCTGCGTCCTCGGGCGCGACATAGGAGAACATCTCCACCTTGTCGAACTGGTGGACCCGGAAGATGCCGCGGGTGTCCTTGCCGTACGTGCCGGCCTCGCGGCGGAAGCACGGCGAGAAACCGGCGTAGCGCAGCGGCAGCTTGGCCCCGTCCACGATCTCGTCCATGTGGTACGCGGCGAGCGGGACCTCGGAGGTGCCGACCAGGTAGTAGTCGTCCTTCTCCAGGTGGTAGACGTTCTCGGCGGCCTGGCCGAGGAAGCCGGTGCCCTCCATGGCGCGCGGACGGACCAGCGCCGGGGTCAGCATCGGGATGAAGCCCGCCTCGCCGGCCTGGGCGATGGCGGCGTTGACGAGGGCGAGCTCGAGCAGCGCGCCGACGCCGGTGAGGTAGTAGAAGCGCGAGCCGGAGACCTTGGCGCCGCGCTCGACGTCGATCGCGCCGAGCAGTTCGCCGATCTCCAGGTGGTCCTTGGGCTCGAAGCCCTCGGCGGCGAAGTCGCGGATGGTGCCGTGCGTCTCGAGGACCGTGAAGTCCTCCTCGCCGCCCACGGGGACGTCGGGGTGGACGAGGTTGCCGAGCTTGAGCAGCAGCTGCTGGGTCTCGTCCTTGGCCTCGTCCTGTGCGGCGTCGGCGGCCTTGACGGCGGCGGCGAGCTCGCCGGCCTTCTTCAGCAGCACGGCCTTCTCGTCGCCGGAGGCCTTGGGGATGAGCTTGCCGAGCGCCTTCTGCTCGGCACGCAGCTCGTCGAAGCGGATGCCGGACGACCTGCGCCGCTCGTCGGCGGAGAGAAGGGCGTCGACGAGTGCGACGTCCTCTCCACGGGCGCGCTGGGACGCGCGCACACGGTCGGGGTCCTCACGGAGCAGGCGAAGGTCAATCACCCCACCAGGCTACCGGGGCCGCGCCCGGCGGTTCGACGTGATATTGCTCCGTGTTGCAATTTGTCCGTTTTGAGGTTATTTATTCCATGCCGGAATGCACGCCGTGAGCCTTCTGCAATTCCTTCCCCTTGCGTTTGTCCACAGGGGGCAGGTGCTCGATGGCCTTTATCCACAGGCTGTGTGCGAGATCTGTGGAAGTCGGAGGTGATCATTCCGCTGCCGGAATGTTCCGCTATGGATTCTTCGCCCAAACCCGCTTCTCGTGCTCTTTCGTGTGGGATTGCCTCGCTCTAAAGGATTGATCGCGTGAATTGTGCTGACGGGGCCGGAGTTGGGGGCCTGTGAAGGGTTGTGGAGTGCTGTGGAGCGGCATGAGATCGGTAGAGGGATTTGTCGACTCTGTCCGAATCGCGATGCGCTCCATGTCGACTTACCCACAGGTCGAGAACCGCGCCTGTGGATAACTTTGTGGACAGTGGTATGGAGTCGTGTGCAGGGGTGCGCAAAGGGGCGGTGCAGGGGTGCGGCCGGTGGAATGCCGGCTGCTCAGCTGCGCCCGTCCAGGCAGCGCGCCAGCCAGTCCGACGCCTCGGTGAACGCTGAGTCGGACATTGTCGGCCGCACGGTCGCCGTCACCTCGTCCGCCCGCGGATACGAGCCGAGGAAGCGCACATCGCGGCAGATCCGTTTCAGCCCCATCAGGACCTCGCTGACCCGGCGGTCGGTGACATGCCCCTCGCAGTCCACCGAGAAGCAGTAGCGGCCGATGCCCTCGCCGGTCGGCCGGGACTCGATCCGCATCATGTTGACGCCGCGGACCGCGTACTCCTGGAGCAGCTCCAGCAGCGCACCGGGGTGGTCCTCGGCCAGCCACAGCACCACCGAGGTCTTGTCCGCGCCGGTGGGCGACGCCGGCCGGGCCGGGCGGCCGACCAGGACGAACCTGGTGGCGGCGTTCTGCGCATCGTGGATGTTGGTGACCAGCGGCTCCAGCCCGTACGTCGCCGCCGCGAACTCGCCCGCGAAGGCGCCGTCGTACCGGCCCTCCTGCACCAGCCGCGCGCCGTCGGCGTTCGAGGCCGCCGACTCCCATACGGACTCCGGGAGTTGGGCCGTCAGCCACTTGCGCACCTGCGGCTGAGCCACCGGGTGCCCGGTCACCGTCTTCACGTCGTGCAGGGCCGTACCGGGCCGTACGAGCAGCGCGAAGGCGATCGGCAGCAGCACCTCGCGGTAGATCATCAGCGGCTCGCCGGCGGCCAGCTCGTCCAGGGTGGTGGTCACCCCGCCCTCGACGGAGTTCTCGATCGGCACCAGCGCGGCGGCCGCCTCACCGCCGCGGACCGCGTCCAGGGCGGCCGGCACCGAGACCATCGGCACCAGCTCGCGGGTCGCCGCTTCCGGAAGAGTGCGCAGGGCGGCCTCGGTGAACGTGCCCGCGGGCCCGAGATAGGTGTAGCGACTGGCCGACATGCAAAGGACTCCTCGCGTCGTCGCGGGGGCGCCCCGCCGATCTCTCCCTGTCCTGCCACGATACCGAGCCCGTACGGGGCCGACGGGCGGATTCCGAAGCCCGGACACCGCCCCTGGGCTCAGCCCTCCAGCAGCGGCCGGCCCACGTAGTCCCCGGCCGCCGCCGCGGGCGGCACCGCGTACAGCCCGCTCGCCTCGTGGCGCAGGAACGCCGAGAGCGCGTCCCCGCGGTCCAGCTTGCGCTGGATCTGGGTGAAGGCGCGCAGCGGATCGGCCTGCCAGCAGACGAAGAGCAGGCCCGCGTCCGGGGCCCCGTCGTCGCGGAACCCGTCGTGGAAGGAGAACGGGCGGCGCAGCATCGCCGTGCCCTGGTTGGACTCCGGCGCCGCGACCCGGGCGTGCGCATTGGCGGGGATGACCGGCAGCCCGTCGGCGCCGTTCGCGTCCAGCCGCATCGGGGTGGTCTCCGAACCGCCGGTCAGCGGCGCCCCGTTGGCCTTCCTGCGCCCTATGACCTTTTCCTGTTCGCCCAGTGCACGCTTCTCCCACTCATCCAGCAGCATCCGGATCCGCCGGACCACGGCGTACGAGCCGCCGCGCATCCACTCCTGGTCGGCGTCCCGCCCCACGAAGATCCGCTCGTCGAAGTCGGCGTCCGACGGCTTGGGATTGTTCGTCCCGTCGACCTGGCCCATCAGATTGCGGGTGGTCATCGGGTGCGCGGTGGCGCCCGGGGAGCGGTTGAAGCCGTTCATCTGCCAGCGCAGCCGGGCGGTGTCGCCGGCCTCCTTCTGGAGCGTCCGCAGCGCGTGGAAGGCGACCAGCGCGTCATCGGCGCCGATCTGGATCCACAGGTCGCCGTTGCTGCGCCGGGGGTCCAGCGCATCGGCGGAGAAGTCGGGCAGCGGGTCGAGCTGTACGGGGCGCCGTTTCGTCAGGCCCGTACGGCCGAAGAAGCTGTGGCCGAGGCCGAAGGTGACGGTCAGCGAGGACGGGCCCGCGTCGAGGGCCACCCCGGTGTCGTCGTCCGGCTTCCGCCCGGCCATCAGCTCCTCGGCCGTCCGCGACCAGCGGCGCAGCAGGGCGGCCGCCTCCTTGCGGCCGGCACCCAGAGCCAGGTCGAAGGCGACGAGATGGCCGTTGGCCTGCAGCGGGGTGGTGATCCCTGCCTGATGCTTGGCGCGCGCGGGGCGGAAGGCGACCTCGGTCGCGCCGATGCTGGTCAGGGCCTTGGGGGCGTCGTCCTGGCCTGCCGAGACCCCTATGGCGCCACCGGCCCCGCCGGCGACGAGCCCGGCCGCGCCCGCCGCGCCGACCGTGCCGAGGAGGCGGCGGCGGGAGAGTTCCACGGGGGACTGCTGGTCTGACGTCTGCTGCTTGCTCATCAGCCGATCTTCACGTTCCTGGTCTCGGTCACCTGGTCGATGTCGGAGGTCCGTACGAGCAGCGAGAGCTGCCACCGCCCGGGTACCGGCAGCTGGACGCCGTTCGCGCTCCAGTGGCCCTTGCCGACGTGCCGGGGGACGACCGGCAGCGGCCCCAGCTTCTTGGCCTTCAGGGTGAAGGAGACCTTGACCTCCGGGACGTCCCGGGTCCTGCCCGACGGGTCCGAGATCCGCAGCCGCAGCGCATTGCCGCTGCCGCTGCGCCCCGGGTCGAGGTCGAGGCGGGCGGTGCCCTTGCCGTGCGGGCCGCCGGTGTCGAAGGGGATGGTCAGCACCTGCGGCTGATTGGCCGCGGCGGATTGCCCGGCGCCGCCACTGGCCTTGACCGCCTCTTCCGTACGGGCCGGTTCGGTGGTGGTCAGCACGGTGGTCACCGCGAGCAGGACGACGGCCACCGACGCCTCGGCCAGTACGGACCGCCGCAGCCCGAGCCGGTCCGGGTCGGCGTCCCGGATGCGCTTGGTACGGGCGGTCCGCAACGCGACCTGCTGGCGGGCCAGTTGGGCGACGCGGGCGGGGTCGGCTGTTTCACGTGAAACATCACCCGGATCGGCGTCGGCGTCGGCGGCAGCATCGGAATCGGAATCGGCATCGGCATCGGCGTCAGCATGGGCATCCGCGTCCGTATCCGTATCGGCGTCCGTATCGGCGGGGGCGACCTCCCCCAGCCGCGCCGTCCACCGCCGCGACACCCACGCGATCCCGATGAGCACCACCACCAGGCCCGCCTTGAGCAGCAACAGCCGCCCGTACGAGGTGTCGGTCAGCGCCCGCCAGGTGCCCACCTGCCGCCAGGACTGGTAGACGCCGGTGGCCACCAGGACCAGCACCGAACCGAACGCGATCCGCGAGAAGCGGCGCACCGCGGACCGTTCGACGGCCGGGCCCCAGTACAGGGACACGACCAGGGCCGCGAGCCCGCCGAGCCAGCCGGCGACGGCGAGCAGATGCAGCACATCGACCGGCATCGCGACGGCGGTCTGCAGCCCGGTCGAGGCGTGCTCGGCCATCGCCCAGGTGGCGGCGAGCCCCGCGGCGACGATCACCCCGCCGATCCCGAGCCCGAGCGCGAGGTCCTTGCGCCGCTTGGCGTCCTCGGCGGGATCCGCGCCGTCCGCCGCCTCCTGCGTCCGCGCATACGCCCCGAAGAGCACCGCGATGAACAGCGCGGCGGCCGCGAGCAGCAGCAGCCGCGAGACCAGTGCGGCGCCCGGCTTGGTCAGCAGGACCTGCTGGAGGCCGCCGAAATCGAAGACGTCGCCGAGCTCGCCGGACCCGGTGTACGGGGTGCGGAGCAGCAGCATCGCGAGGGTGGTGGCGGTCAGCACGGCCCAGCCGTAGACGACCAGCCGCTGTACGGACCGTACGAGTGCGGCGGCCGGCCGGCAGGCGACGACGAAGGCCGCGCCGCCGGCCAGCAGCACGAAACCGGCGTAGGCCAGATAGCGGGCGATGCCGTAGAGCGCGCCCACCAGGCCGCCGCCCGCCTCCTGCTGGGGGACCGCGGCGGTGGTCTTGGACGGCGCGCCGATGGAGAAGGTGAAGGCGCCGGCAACCGGGTGGCTGTCGGCGGAGACCGCCTGCCAGGCGACGGTGTACGTACCGTCGGGGAGCCCCGGCGGCAGCCCCGCCCCGTACTTGACGACGCTGCCGCTGCACAGATTGCGCAGCTTGCCGCGGTCCACCCGCTTGCCCTTCGGGTCGAGGACACGGAGGGAGTCGTCGCCCATCGCCACGCCCTCGGAGAAGGTCAGCGAGACCTGTTCGGGGGCCCGGTCCACCACCGACCCCTGCGCCGGGTCGCTGCCGGTCAGCGCGGCATGGGCCGAGGCCGGTGCGGCGCCGCCGAGCAGCGCGCCGAACAGCGCCGCCACGACGACGAGCAGCCGCAGTGCGGCGCCCCGTCGCGGCGCGGGGCCGGTGAGGGCCACAGCCATAGTGATCGCTCCCCTAGCTGGGTTGGTAGTCGTCGGCCTTGACCGGGACATCCACCGTGATCGGGTCCGAGGTGGCGAAGTGCAGCTCGAGGGTGACCGTGTCGCCCTCGGCCGGCTTGTTCTTCAGCCCCATGAGCATCAGATGGTTGCCGCCGCGGCCGAGCCGGAGCT
>NZ_JBEZJZ010000002.1:0-217519 GCF_040651455.1 Streptomyces sp. NPDC048483 | reverse complement strand
GGGGCCCCCCCCCCGGGCGGGGCCCCCCCCCCCGGCGCGGGGGGGGGCCCGCCACGGCCGTTGGCAGGCGCGTTACGCGTCCTGGGTCTGCTTCACCCGGCGGTGCCGGCCGTGCACATCGGCCTGGCGCTCCTCCGCGGCGGCCGGGCCACGGTGCCTGCCGGAGCTTGCCGCCTCGGCGGCCTGGACGGACCCCTCCTGGGGGCGCGCCTCGGTCGTGTCGGTTCGGGCTTCGGACATGAAAACAGTCACTCCGTCAGATCGCTTACAGCTGTACGCGTCGGGACCTCCCCCAGCAACCGCCGGGGCTGACCCCAGGCGGAACTGTCGGCGGCCGGGTCAACCGGCGGCGTAGCCCCCGACGGAATTCTAACTTGGCGGGAAATAGCGCTCCACCGGGCCTCCTGGGCCGCCAGAGGTGCCTGTTGCAGCGGTACTGGCCTGCACATTTGGGGATGCGAGAGGACGTTCGGCGGTTCCGCTCCGCTGTCCGGAAGTTGTGCAGATGATGTGGAGCCGTTGTCGGCATCCCCTGCATCCGGGACAATCCCGCCCTCGCCTCCCGCCGTGGCGTCCGCCCCGGCCCGCGGAGCCGGCTCCGGTGTGCACTCCGGCCCGCCCCGCGGCTCCGTACGCGAACCGGACCCCCCGCCGTCCGCCTCCGACCCCGACTCCGTCCCCGCCACTCGTACCGGCACCTGCATCTGCCGCGGCCCCGTCCCAGACCCCGTTCCCGGCCCCGGCTCCGTCCCCGGCTCCAGCGGTACGGCCATCCGCGCCACCCCGCACGGCGCCGCGTCCGTCGCGCACGGCAGCAGCAGTTCGCCGCCCGCCGTCCACAGTCCGGTTCCCTCGAGCCACCCCTCCGGCACCGGGAGCCGCCGCAACTGCCGCCCCGACGGCTGCCACACGCCCAGCCGCGTCCCGTTCGCCGTATCGATCCGGAACGCCACCGCGCAGCTCTCCGGCATCAGCATCTGGCCGGGCTGGACGGCGAACGGCGTGACGAACCCGTCGGCCGGACGCAGGCATTCCGGGAAGCGCACCGGCAGGCTGCTGCCGAGCACACCCCAGCCCAGCCGGTCGTGCCCCGGGGCGTCCGACCGCAGCAGCAGCAGTCCGCTGCCCGGATCGGCCAGCAGCAGCCGGTCGTTGCTCTCCTCGGTGATCTGCAGCAGTGGGCTGGCCTCGCCGCCCCGCTCCAGGTCGAGCACCACGGTCTTCGTGCGGCCCGCCAGCTCCCGGTCCAGGGCCAGCAGCCGACCGTCGCGATCCAGCCATACGCCGCCCGTGCAGCGCCCCGGGATCTCGGTGACCCGCTCCGGGCCGTACGCCCCGCCGTGCACCAGCCACAGCACGGTGCCGCGCGCGCCGGGCGCCAGGGCGTAGCCGAGCCTCCCGCCCGGCGTGGGCGGCAGCAGGGTCAGCTCGCGCGCTTCCACGGCGCCCAGCAGGAGTTCGCCGGTCCCCGGACCCGTCGGGTACAGCAGGGAGAGCGCGAAGCGGTCGGCGACCCGGCGCAGGATCAGCACCCGGCCGTCGGCGAGCGGCAGCAGTTCGCTGTCCGGCTCCTCGGGCTGGACGCCGGGCAGCGGCACGGCGTACGGCTCGGGGCCGCTCAGCGTCCAGCGCTCCGGAAACCGGCTCCCGGCGGCGTCGTCGTGACGGGCGAGCCGCGCGGCGTACGAGCCATCGGCGGCGATCGTCAGCGCCGCGCGGTGCGGACTGTTGAGCGCCGTGGCGCCCTCAGGGGCACAGATCGTCATCGAGTGGTCACCTCCAGTCAGGAAGCGACGGTAGTTTTCGCACTTCCGGCCGATCAACGCAAGTTGCCGCACTTCACGCATAAGGGTGGCAGTTGTCCGGTTCGCCGGTCGGGGGAGGGGCGGGTGTGCTTCGCATTTCCGCCATACGTACAGTCGGACCGGCCACGCGCGACGACGGTCACCAGGAGCGCCGGCGCCGCTCACGGCCTCGCCGCGGTGCCCGGTGGAGCAGCCGCCGGAGCAACGACCCCGCCGCTGTCACAGCTGGGAGGTAACCTTCCACCCGTGCCCGTACTGTCTGAAGTCCTCACCGCGCTCGACGCCCTCTGGCCCCCCGAGCGGGCCGAAGGGTGGGACGCCGTCGGCACGGTCTGCGGAGACCCCGACAGCGAGGTCCGCCGTGTGCTGTTCGCCGTCGACCCGGTCCAGGAAGTGGTCGACGAAGCGGTGACGCTCGGCGCCGACCTCCTCGTCACCCATCACCCGCTCTACCTGCGCGGTACGACGACGGTCGCGGCCTCGACCTTCAAGGGCAAGGTCGTGCACACCCTGATCAAGCACGACATCGCCCTGCATGTCGCGCACACCAACGCCGACACCGCCGACCCCGGTGTCTCCGACGCCCTGGCCGGCGCCCTGGACCTGCGCATCATCGGCCCGCTGGTGCCGGACCCGGGTGACCCGGACGGCCGCCGGGGCCTCGGCCGGATCTGCGAGCTGGCGCACCCGATGACGCTGGCCGACTTCGCCTCGTACGCCGCGGCCCGGCTGCCCGCCACCGCGCAGGGCATCCGGGCGGCCGGCGATCCGGACCGCGAGATCCGTACCGTCGCCGTCTCCGGCGGCTCCGGCGACAGCCTTTTCGACGACGTACGGGCGGCCGGTGTGGACGCGTTCCTCACCGCCGACCTGCGCCACCACCCGGCCTCCGAGGCCACCCAGCAGACCCCGCTGGCGCTGCTCGACGCCGCCCACTGGGCCACCGAGTGGCCGTGGTGCGAGCAGGCAGCCGCCCAGCTCGACGCGGTCTCCGACCGGCACGACTGGGGCCTGCGCACGCATGTCTCCCGTACGGTCACCGACCCCTGGACCGCCCACGCGGCGTCCGCCCCCTTGACCACCCCGACGAACACCACAGGAGCCCCCCGCTGAACGCCGCGCCCGCCGACCAGATCCGCCTCCTCGACGTCCAGGACCTGGACGTGAGGCTCACCCAGCTCGCGCACCGGCGCCACAATCTGCCCGAGCTGGCCGAACTGCAGACCCTGGAGGCCGACCTCATCCAGCAGCGCGACCTGCTGGTTGCCGCGCAGACCGAGGAGAGCGACACCAGCCGCGAGCAGACCAAGGCCGAGCAGGACGTGGACCAGGTGCGCCAGCGCGCCGCCCGCGACCAGAAGCGCCTCGACTCCGGTGCCGTCACCTCCCCCAAGGACCTGGAGAACCTCCAGCACGAACTGACCTCGCTCGCCAAGCGGCAGGGCGACCTCGAGGACGTCGTCCTGGAGGTCATGGAGCGCCGCGAGGCCGCCCAGGAGCGGGTCACCGAGCTCACCGCCCGCGTCGAGGCCATCCAGGCCAAGGCCGACGACGCCGCCGCGCGCCGGGACGCCGCCTACGCCGAGATCGACGCCGAGCGCGACACGGTCACCAAGGAGCGCGAGCTGACCGTCGCCGACATCCCGGCCGACCTCCTCAAGCTCTACGACAAGATCCGCACCAAGGAGGGCGGCGTCGGCGCGGCCCGCCTCTCCCAGCGCCGCTGCGAGGGCTGCCGCCTGGAGCTGAACATCACCGAGATCAACGAGGTGCGGGCGGCCGCCGCCGACACCGTCATCCGGTGCGAGAACTGCACGCGCATCCTGGTCCGTACGCCCGACTCGGGCCTGTAGGTCATGACCCGGACGTTCATCGTCGAGGCGGACGGCGGGTCCCGGGGCAACCCGGGGCCGGCCGGCTACGGCGCGGTGGTCCTCGACCCGGCGACCGGTGAGGCGCTGGCCGAGGCCGCCGAGTTCATCGGCACCGCGACCAACAACGTCGCCGAGTACAAGGGCCTGCTGGCCGGGCTGCGCGCCGCGCGTGCCCTGGACCCCGAGGCCACCGTCCACGTACGGATGGACTCCAAGCTGGTCGTCGAGCAGATGTCGGGGCGCTGGAAGATCAAGCACCCGGACATGAAGCCGCTGGCCGCCGAGGCCGCGACGGTCTTCCCGTCCGGCCAGGTCACCTACGAGTGGATCCCGCGGGCGAAGAACAAGCACGCCGACCGGCTCGCCAACGAGGCGATGGACGCGGGCAAGCAGGGCAAGCAGTGGGAGCCGGGGGTCTCCAAGGCGGCCCTGGCCACGGGCGCCGCCGCGGCGCCCACCCGCAGCGCCGCCGCGCGGGCCGCCGACGAGGCCGCCGAGGCGGCCCAGGCCCCCTCGGAGCCGCGCGGCTGGGGCGCCCCCGACCTGGGCGCGCCCGCGACCTTCGTCCTGCTGCGACACGGCGAGACCGCGCTGACGCCAGAGAAGCGGTTCTCCGGCAGCGGCGGCAACGACCCCGAACTCTCCGCCGCCGGACGCCGCCAGGCCGAGGCCACCGCCGCCGCGCTCGCCGCCCGCGGCACGATCCAGGCCGTCGTCAGCTCACCGCTGCGCCGCTGCCGGGAGACGGCCGGGGCGGTCGCCGCCCGGCTCGGCCTGGAGGTCCGTATCGAAGAGGGCCTCCGCGAAACCGACTTCGGGGTCTGGGAGGGCCTGACCTTCGCCGAGGTGCGCGAGCGCTACCCCGACGACCTCGACACCTGGCTCGGCTCCGCCAAGGCGGCACCCACCGGCGGCGGCGAGTCCTTCGCCACGGTCGCCCGCCGGGTCTCGGTCACCCGCGACAAACTGATCGCCCGTTACGCCGGCCGGACCGTCCTGCTGGTCACCCACGTCACGCCGATCAAGACCCTGGTCCGGCTGGCGCTGGGCGCCCCGCCCGAGTCGCTGTTCCGCATGGAACTGTCCGCGGCGTCGCTGTCGGCGGTCGCGTACTACGCCGACGGCAACGCCTCGCTGCGGCTGCTGAACGACACCTCCCACCTGCGCTGAGCCGGTTACGCCGGTCGACGGCGGCGGCGCGCTCGGCTGCTGCGGAGCGTGCCCGCCGCCGGGCCGACGGGCCGCACTGCCCTTGATCCGGACGGAAATTGACGAGGCGTCACGGGTCACCGTCCATTTCGCGTGTCATTCCGGCCCGGCGGAGGGGGCGGAGCGAACAACCCCGGCTGTGCTGCGAACGGCGCAGGTCACGGGGCGGGTTGTTCGCAACGAGCCTCGGCGCCCGCCGCCGCGCCGTACATGCGCCCGCCGTCAGCCGCGCAGCGCCGCCGCCTCGCGGGCGAGGTGCTCGACCCGCGTCCAGTCCTTCGTGGCCAGCGCGTCGGCCGGGAGCATCCAGGTGCCGCCGACGCAGCCCACGTTCGGCAGTGCCAGATACGAGGGCGCCGAGGCCAGACCGATTCCGCCGGTCGGGCAGAACCGGGCCTGGGGGAGCGGGGCGGCCAGCGACGTGAGGTAGGACGTCCCACCTGCCGCCTCGGCCGGGAAGAACTTCAGCTCGGTGATGCCCTCGTCGAGCAGGGTCACCACCTCCGAGGCCGTCGAGACGCCCGGCAGGAACGGCACCCCGGAGTCCTTCATCGCGCCCAGCAGCCGCGGCGACCAGCCGGGGCTGACCAGGAAGCGGGAGCCGGCCGCGCGGGCCGCCGCGACATGCTCCGGGGTGAGGAGCGTGCCGGCGCCGACCACCGCGTCCGGCACCTCGTCCGCGATGGCCCGGATGGCGTCCAGCGCGGCCGGCGTCCGCAGGGTCACCTCGATCGCCGGCAGCCCGCCCGCCACAAGCGCACGGGCGAGCGGAACGGCATCGGCGGCGTCCTGCAGCACGACGACCGGGATGACGGGGGCGAGCCCGAGGACCGAGGGGGTGGCGGCGGGCACGGGGGAGGAGGCGGCGCTGGTCACGCCGCCCATAGTGCGTCCACTGGACCACTCCTCGCAACGACCGTTGCGCATGTTGCAACCGACTGGGGCTGGGCGGCCTCACAGGGGACAGCCCGTCCCGACGCACAGCCCGTCCCGGCGCCCTACGTCCGACGTCCTATGTCCTACAGCTCCGTCACGATCACATCGATGCCCCACGCCTTGCCGCCCTTGGCCGGGGCCTGTGCCTCCACCGCGTAGCCGAGGCCGCGCAGCGCCTCCACCAGCTCCGCGGGGTCCTCCGGCCGCAGCCCCGCCGTCAGCAGGTCACGGACCAGCCGCCCCTTGGTCGCCTTGTTGAAGTGGCTGACCACCGACCGCTTCTCGACCCCGTCGACGATCTTCGACTGGAGTACCCGCACCGTGGCGGTACGCCCCGCGACCTCGCCCTTGGGCTTCCACGCCGTCGCATACGCCGCCGACCGCAGATCGAGCACCAGCCCCTCCCCGGCCGCCTCGGGCATCACCTCGGCCATCGGCGCCCGCCAGTACGCGCCCAGCGCCCCCAGCGCGGGCAGCTTCACGCCCATCGAGCAGCGGTAGGAAGGAATCCGGTCGCCCATCCGTACGGCGCCCCACAGCCCCGAGAACACCAGCAGCGACTCCTCGGCGAGCGCCCGCGCCCGCGCATCCAGGGAGGCCGGCCCCAGGGCGTCGTACAGCACCCCCGTATAGATCTCCCCGGCCGGTCGAGTCCCCGCCGCGCGCAACCCGGCATTCTTGGCGATCTCGCCCTTGAGCCCCTGGCTGAGCCCGAGCACCTCCTGGGCCTTGGTCTCGTCCGCCGCGCACAGCTCGACGAGCTCCTCGAGCACCGCCTCGCGCGCCGCGTTCAGCCCTGGCAGTGACAGTGATCCCACGTCCAACGTCGGACCTCCATCCCCCGCGGCCTTCCCCTCGGACGGCGGCAACAGCACGAGCACGGTGTTCTCCTTCATGGCGGTACGGGCGGGGGTGCGGCCCCACAAAAGCGTATGGCCTGCGCCGGGCGCCCGAAGAACCCGCTCACCTCGTGGGAAGCGCCGCCCCCGGGGCGGACGATCACCCGCGCCGGCGGCGCCGGGAGCGCTGGGCGGACGATCACACCGCGCCACGGGCGCCGGGCCGCCATACGCTCGGTTCCATGCCCCGTCGCCATATGCATGTGACCGACGCCGCCGAGGCCCCGCTCCGCGCCGCCCTGCATGACCTGCGCGGACAGCTGGAGATCCCGGACCACTTCCCGCCCACGGCACAGGCCGAGGCGGAGAGCGCCGCCCGTGCCCCGCGCATCCCGGCCCCCGACGGGGCAGTCGTGACCGAGCACACCCTCGAGGACGCCACCGACCTCCCCCTCTTCACCGTCGACCCGCCCGGCTCCCTCGACCTCGACCAGGCCATGTTCCTCTCCCGCCGGCCCGGCGGAGGCTTCCGCGTCCACTACGCCATCGCCGACGTCGCCTCCTTCGTGACCCCCGGCGGCGCCCTCGACGCCGAGGCGCACCACCGCGTGGCCACCCTCTACTTCCCCGACGAACGCGTCCCCCTGCACCCGCCCGCCCTGAGCGAGGGCGCCGCCAGCCTGCTCCCCGATCAGGACCGCCCGGCCGTCCTGTGGGAACTCGACCTCGACGACCACGGCGCCCTGACCACCACCTCCGTACGCCGCGCCCTGGTCCGCTCCCGCGCCCGCCTGGACTACGCCGGCGTCCAGCGGGTCATCGACGACGGGACGGCCGAGGAACCGCTCGCCCTGCTCCGCGAGATCGGCCTGCTGCGGGAAGAACAGGAGGTCGCCCGCGGCGCCATCTCCCTCAACGTCCCCGAGCAGCAGATCGTCGAGCACCACGGCCGCTACACCCTCGCCTACCGCGCCCCGCTCCCGGCCGACGCCTGGAACGCCCAGATCTCGCTGCTCACCGGCATGGCCGCGGCCGAGCTGATGCTCGCCTCCGGCATCGGCATCCTCCGTACGCTCCCGATCGCCCCCGACGGCTCGGTCGCCCGGCTCCGGCTGACCGCCCGCGCCCTGGGCGTCGACTGGCACCACCACACCTCGTACGCCGCCCTCATCCGCACCCTCGACCCGCGCCGCGCCACCCACGCGGCCTTCCTCCAGGAGTGCACCACCCTGCTGCGCGGCGCCGGCTACACCGCCTTCGACGGCACCCCGCCCGACCCCTCCGCCGCCCAGCACGCCGCCGTCGCCGCCCCCTACGCGCACGCCACCGCGCCGCTGCGGCGGCTGGTCGACCGCTACACCTCCGAGCTGTGCCTGGCCGCCTCGGCCGGCACCGCACCGGCCGACTGGGTCCGCGGCGCGCTGGCCGTCCTGCCGCACGAGATGGAGACCGGCACCCAGCGCGCCAACCGGGTCGAGCGGGCCTGCGTCGACCTGGTGGAGGCGGCCGTGCTCCGCGACCGGGTGGGCGAGACCTTCGACGCCCTGGTGGTCGAGGTCGACCAGGACGACCCCACCCAGGGCACCGTCCATCTCTCCGACCCGGCCGTCATCGGCCCCGTCGAAACCACCCCCGACGGCCCGGAACTCCCCCTCGGCCACCGCATCCCGGTCCGCCTCACCGCCGCCGACCCGGGCCACGCCCTCGTCCGCTTCACCCCTGCCTGACCGCCGCCCGCTCACCGCCATCGCCACCACCCCTTCCTCGCTCTTCCCGTCGTGGGCGCCCTTCCCGCCGTGGGCGGACCGGAGATCACGACGTACCGAGGCGATCGCCTCCAGAGGGATCCGTATCTCCCTCCGGGCGCCGGCACGCAGCAGCAGGGTGTCCGCCCCGAGCACATGCGGCCGGGTGACCGCCGCCGCCTGGAACCCCACCATCATCAGCACCGTGTAGACATCGACGGCCGGCATCACCCCGTGCGCCACCAGCTGGTCCGCCAACAGCACACCCACCACGACCGTCTCCACCACGACCGTCTCCACCACGCACACAAACGTCAGCCCGTACGTGAACGCCGCCTGCCCCGCCGCATACGCCAGGGCCCGGTCGCCCGTCGCGACCCCGATCCGCCGGCGCGCCACCCACCACACCAGGCCGGCCGGCCACCGGCCCTCGTAGGCGGCCAGCCGGGGCAGCGCGCTGCCCCGGCTCACCGTGCCCCCGCCAGCCGCGGCCCCGCTCCCTGTGCACGCTCCGCGACCAGCCGGATCGCCCGGCGTACGGCCTCGGCCTGCGCGGGCGCGGAGTGCGCGTAGTACGCCGCCAGAAAACCGCTGTCCGCCGCGGCGCCCTGCCCGGCCACCCGCTCCCAGTTCTGCCCGCCGAAACCGTCGATCCGGGCGATCACCGCGTCCGGAACGCAGTCGGCGAGCGCCTGCGCGGCCTCCGCGACCCGCGGATCGTCCGGCGTGGCCTCCGTCAGCGCGTCGAGCAGCCCCTACACCTCGTACGTCCGCTCCATCGCCCCCGGCGCCGCGGTCACCTCCCCGAGCAGTTCCAGCACCCGCTTGCCCCCTCCGTCTTCCCCCACCGAATCGAGCAGCGCCACCACCTCGTGCAGCTCGCGCCCGGAGTCGTCGGCGAGTACGTCCCGCACCTCGTCCAGCCCGCCCCAGCTCCGTCAGCCGGCGCACCCGCGCGAGCGCGACGGCGTCCGGCGGCCCGTACTCCCGGTAGCCGTTGGCGCGGCGTGCGGGCTCGGCCAGCAGCCCCAGGTGGTGGTAGTGGCGTCCGGCGCGCGTGCTGACGCCGCCCAGACCTGCGAGTTCCCCGATTCTCATGGGGCCAGGAGGAACGTTGCCGCTGCGGCAAGGTCAAGCGGCCGTAGCGGGCCGGGTAGCATGGTCGGCACGGCGGACGAGCCGGCCGGGCGGCCGCGTGGGGACCTTCTGGTCTCCCCGAGGAACGTCCGGGCTCCACAGGGCAGGGTGGTGGGTAACGCCCACCCGGGGTGACCCGCGGGACAGTGCCACAGAAAACAGACCGCCGGGGCCGCAAGGCCTCGGTAAGGGTGAAACGGTGGTGTAAGAGACCACCAGCCTCCGAGGTGACTCGGAGGGCTAGGTAAACCCCACCCGGAGCAAGGTCAAGAGGAGCTGTCGTTCCGGAAGGGACGATGGCTCTGCGCGGATGACCGAGGGCTGCCCGCCCGAGTCCGCGGGTAGACCGCACGAGGCTGCCGGCAACGGCAGCCCTAGATGGATGGCCGCCTCCCCTCGGCCCGCAAGGACCGGGGGAGACAGAACCCGGCGTACAGGCCGACTCGTCCGCCACCCTCGCTCTGACCTGCGCAGATGCGAGCCACGCCCCTTGCGGGGGCAAATCCGGGGCGAATCAGCCCGGCGACGCTTTTACCATCAGCGACACCGGACCTCGCGCCACGGCGAGTCTCTCGATGACACCTTGCATACTCGCATGCACGGTCCGGGTCGCGCTGCTACCCCGAACCGCGAACTACTGCCTCACCCCGTAGCTCGTGACGAATCGTCACCCTTCGGAGTGAATGCCTTGGAGAACGCGGAGATGTGCACCTCCTCCATCCCCTCGCCGCTCTCGGCATAGATGTCCCAGGTGACCTCGAAACGATCGTGCCGCGAAAGCCGCTGCACCGTCTTCGGATCATGATCACCCGATTTCACCAGGGTCCGGGTGTAGAACTTCTTCAGGTCGTGGAAGACGGCGCGGGGGTCCACCCCGGCCGCCTCTACCGCGGCCCGCCAGTGATCATTGAACATCTGCCGCCGCAGCGCTCGCCCCTGGGCATTGACGATGATCAGCCCCTCCTCCGGCGGCGCCACATAGCCGCGCCGCAGCCGACGCGCCTCCGATGCAGCGGCCACGGGCGCCGACTTGTCATAGCCGGCCGCGAGGTGCGCCGCGATCTTCTCGACCAGGAAGTCGTCGATGGAGATCCACGTCATGCTCGCCTTCGTCTTGGTCTCCACCGCCTGGCCCTCCTGGCGCTGTTCTTCGACGTACCAGCGCTTGCGGAGGAAGTCGACGCGGTCCCGCGTCATGCCGAAGACCTCGCCCTCTCGAAGGCCGCCGCAGGCCGCCATCCACACCGTGACCTCCAGCCGAGGATCGATGCAGGCCGCGATCCGGGCGACGTCCTCCGGCGCGATCTTGGCGGGCTTGCGCTTGGACGCCGGAGGCAGCGCGACCCGAGAGACGACGTTGGCTGGGAGGGGAACATCCCTTTCATCGATCAGCCAATTAATCCAGATTCTCCACGTTTTGAAAATCTGCTTCAGGTAGGTCCGGGATTCGACAGCCTCCGCCAACGCGTCCACCAGGGCGTTACTGTCCCTGCGGCGCAGATCCCGGACCCGTAGGGGCCGACGCCTCTCCAGAAACGGGATCAGATGCGTGTCCATGTGTGAGGTGTAGGTGTTCCGCGTGTTCTTGTTCTTGTACTTCCTGGGCACCCACTCCTCCACCCACGCACGTGCCAGAGCGGCCGCGGGCTCAATGCCGATATCCGGATCGGTCCACGTTCCGCGCCGCAAGTCCGTACGGGCCTCGGCGAGTTTCTGCATGGCTTCGTCCCAGTGCGCGAAGGTGGGCCTCCGCGTCTGGCCGTGGGGGTCGACGTACTGCGCCCGCCACCACATCCCCCGGCCGTGATCGGCCGACGGATACAGCGGATGTTTCTTCGACCCGCACCGGCACGGCTCGTCGTCGGACTTCGGGTGTTTCTTGTGCCAGCGGTCGTACGGCCGCTCACTCATTCCTGTCACGCTGCCGTGGTCCCTTCGGTCTGCGCGCCAACGTCGGCGCGTCGACCGGCAGATGTACCAGCAGTTCGCGGTGGCCGGGCCGATTCACCGGACTTGATCAGCTCTACGAGCCCGGTGACCTCGCGCTCGGAATACCTGCGCCGCGCCCCGTGGTGGGGAGACAGCGGGTAGGAGCGGATCCGGCCCTCCCGCGCCCAGTTCTTGAGCGTCCCAGGGCTGATACCTAGCTGCCGTGCTGCCTCAACAGGAGTCAGGAGACGATCTGGTGCGCCACAGGCGCACGCCTTACGGCCAGGCCGGCCGGATCGGGCAGCAGAAGGCATCGGCATCCAATCAAAAGTGACGCACTTAGGTGCACTTAGGTGCATCTCGGCGTGTCATCCCGCTCAGGGCACTCTGACCCGCAGATCGCAACAAACGCGAATCAAGAAGACAGAAGAAACGTTTTTGTGCCAATGCTTCCCTCGTTGAGACGCGTCACCAGTCTTCGCGGTGGGAGGCGAGAGCTGTCGAAGCTGAGGCCAACACATGACGCCGTGCTGCGGGCGCCAGCCGGTAGTCTCCCGCCCGGCTAGACGCGTACCGCCTACCGCCGACACCATGCGCCCACGCCGCGGTGATCGACCGGCCAAGGTCCTCCGGGGCCCGCGCTCCGTACGGCATGGCGATCCGGCGGGAGCGTGGGAGACCGCCGAGAGACGAGCACACGATGCCCAAGAATCAGCCCACCGCCGCGCAGAAGGCCCGGCGAGCCGGCGGCAAGTACATCACCGTCCTCCGCTGGGAAGAGGGTGTTGCTCAAGGCCGGGCAATGGTCGCCGCCGAGCTTGATCGCTGTCGACAGCTCGGCGAGATCATCCTGCGCGGAGCTTCCGCCGACCGTTCCGATGCGGAGGTCGCCGCTGACCCCAACTTCCGGTGGTTCATCGGGGAGGTGGGCCTGACGGCCGACGAAGCGCTTGCCTACCGGCGGTACGCCATCACACGGGACAGGCGGGATCTTCCTGCCGACGCCGCGCTGTAGGAGCAGACCGCACGCGCCGACGGCCCGCCTCCCGAGGGAGAGCGGGCCGCCGTGGAGCCGGAGGTTACTGCGCCGTCGCCATCGCCCTCTCGATCGCCTCGAAGATGTCCGTGTCGGTCTTCTGCTGCCAGTCCGGCAGGTCTAGCCAGTCCGCGACGTACCCCGGCTTCGGGTCCTCGAAGTGCCGGTACATCTGGGCTGTCCAGCACGTTGCGACGAACCGGCCCTTCTGCTCGGGTGTCAGTCGGGAGGCGTGGCCGGCGCTCAGGTCGAGGAATTGTCGTACCTGTTCGTAGACGGCGCCCGCGGCCTCACGCTCCCACTCCGGGGTGTCCTCCCATGGCGTCACGTAGCCGGCCTTCGGCTCTCCGGGGAAGTGCTCGCGTACGCCCGCGATCCAGGATTCCCGGAACAGTCGCGCGCCCTCAATGGTCGACATGCCACTCCCTCTCTTCACGCCGTGCTCAGTGCGTCAATCTCCGCGGTCAGCTCAGCCACCCCGGCCGCCTTGGTCAGCGGTCCGAACTCGGCTCGCAGTCCGCGGAGTCTACGACCGACGTACCCAGACGACGACGCCCGAGCAAGTTCTACGGCCTGGCGCCCGTAGGCGACGACCTGTTCGGGATCCCGCCGTTTGGCACCGATCGCGGCCAGGTCCACGAGCACGACGCCGCGGCGACGCCACGACTGGCCCACGGCAAGATCCTGTTGCTTCAGTGCGTCCATCAGGGCTTTCTCTGCCAGGTCGAGACGTCCGAGCTGGACGTACCGGGCTCCCCGTTCCTCCGCCAATCGTGATCCGTCGAACCTCAGCCATCCCCCGTTATGGCCAGGCGTCGTCAGCTCCTGCACTCGTTCGGCCTCCGCGAGGGCGCGCTCGCAGGCCGCCAGATCACCCGAGCCGGCGAGCGCCTCAGCCTGGACGGCCGCGACCCAGTACCGCGTGGACAGGGCACTGTCTCCGCGACGAGCGACTCTCTCCGCGGCCGACAGAATGTCTGCTGCCGCGCGGTACCGGCGTTCGTACACATCGACGTAGGCATGCCGGACCAAGGAGCAGGCCCAAAGGTCATAGGCTCCGGCTTCCTTGCTGGCCGACGCCGCGAGGGTGTACGACGCCGCCGCATCGGTGTAGCGGTTGTTGTCAAAGGACAGTTCTCCGGCAAGCTGGAAGAGGTCACCGGCCGCGCTGCACAGTGCGCCGGTCTTCCGGCTCGTCTTAAGCGCGTCGGTCAGCGCGCTGAGCTGATCACGCACGACCGCAGCGACGGAGCCTTTAGACCGGGCGAGTTGATAGACCTGCCAGAGGTGGGTGTTCATCCGTCGGAAGTCGGTGGCCGGCCGGTCTTCGACCGCTTCGACATCAGCGGGCGGCAGGGCTGTCAGCGCGCCCGTCACAGCTATGGTCCGGAGGAAATTGCGGCGGATCATGTCGTCTGTGTCCCCTGGGCTGTAGTGATCGCTGGGCCGCGCCCTTTCGGGGTCCTGGGAAGATGCCCCCGACTGGGCCACCAGGGCGTCAAGTTCGGAAAGGTCCACTTGCAGCACCTCGGCCAGCGGCGGCCGAAACTGTGGCTGCGGCGCGGTTTCTCCGCGTTCCCATCGGCCGACCGTTGTTCGGTCGACGCCGAGCGCGTGGGCGAAGTTCTCCTGACTGTAGCCCAGGGATTTTCGCCGTTCGGCAAGACCCACCGCCGCCCCCTTCCCGTCATCCGGCGCGTGCATCAGGTGTGCATCAAGACTGCCGCATGGATGCCGTGGAGTAACCGAAGTTGCCGCGGAACTCTTGGGACATGCGGGCCTGTTGGCGTCCACCCGTCGCAGGCGGGCCCGCCCCGCAGACAATTTCGAGGCGGCGACGATGACCACGGGTATCCCCCAGAAGATGCAGGCCAGCACGAACGTGCACTACGCGCCGGGCACGGCCGTCTACGACGTCATCGCGGATGCCGTCGGCCGGGTGGCGGACCCGGAGGCGTACCCGGCGGTGCCGCCGGACGTCGCCCTGGTGGTGCCGCTGGCCGGGTCGGCTCCGGCCTGGCAGGCGGAGCCGGGCGCGCTGCGGCCGGCCACCCCCGATGAGATCGCGGCCGCGCTCCCGAAAGAGGCCGCACGGTGAGCGACGAGCAGCGACCGGCGGAGGTCGGGGACCTGGTGCGCGACCTGGCCCGTGGCGTCGAGGCCGTAGTCACGGACGTGCGTGACGGTGTTCTCCTGCTGCGTCGGCGCTATGGCGGTGGGCTGTTCCCGGAGCCGTGGGCGGCGACGGATGGCGCGGTGAGGATTCTGGCCCGCCGTGGTGCGTGGGACCGGCCGTGAGGGGCGAGGAGCTCCTCGCCGGCCTGGACGATGTCCTCCGTCAGCAGCGGCCGCGCCGGTTACGTGTCCGGTGGGGGTGGCGGCAGATCGCCGTGCAGGTGCTGTACGTCATCGCGGTTTCCGTCCTGGTCGTGTCCCTCGTCGTCGCTGGCGAGGCGGCCCCTTGATCCCCGGCGGCGCGGTGCCCCCGTGAAGCCCGCGCCGCCGGACGACTCCCGCCCACCCCCGTGGGTGGGTTGGACCGGGGCTTCGTGCCCCCGCCGCCCCGGTCCCCGAACGCCGCCGTGGGGAATGGTCGCCGCCCGGCGGCACTTGGGACAGGTTGAAGAGGCCCTGTCCCGCAAGCCGTCCGCCCGGACGTCATCTCCGGGCGGGCGGCCCACGGCTCCCGCGCCTCACCCCCGAGAGGGGCGGGACTCCCCGCACCGGTACAGACCGGCCGGAGCGGGACGGGGTCCGCGGGTTGATCATCCCCGCGGGCCCCACGCACCACCCTGCCGGGCCGGATCCGGTCCAACGAGCCCGGCCCGGCAGGTCCACCGCCCCACCCAACGAAGGGAGAACACGGTGACCGTCCTACAAGAGCACGTCGCCACAACGGTGGCCAGCCCGCACAAACTGATCGGCCCGCGGGCATTCACTGGCGTCGTGGACACCGTCCAGGCCAACAACCCCGACATGGAACGCGACATCGCCGAACAGATCGTCGCGGAGGCGTTGAAGTTCATCGCCGCCTGCGCACAGTTCCCCGGCGAGCGGCTGCGACCGTCGCGGGTCGTAGACGAGGGGTGGCACGCCCTCATTCTGCATACGGGCGTGTACGCCACCCTGTGCCGATCGCTGCACCGGTTCGTGCACCACGTGCCAGAGCGGCCGGACACCACCCGGCACGACCCAGGTGCGCTGAAGCGCACCATGCAGCGGATCGCGGATGCGGGATACGAGGTCGACGTGCGGCTGTGGCTGCCGCCGACCGACGAGACGATCCCGGTCGCGGCCACCTGCGAGCACTCCGAGCCGCCGCCGGCCGGGTGTGGCGCGGACTGCTCGAACACCGGCCGCAACTGACCGTCCCCCTGCGCCCGGTCGCTCCACAGCCGTACCGTCGTGGAGCGACCGGAGGAGGCGTGCATGAGTGAGTGGATGAGTCCGCGGCATGCGGAGACGGTGACGGCGTACAGGGCGGCGGTGGAGGCCGGTGGGCATGACCGGCCGGCTCGCAGATGGGCCGAGCTGTTCGGGCGGCCGCCGCGGCGGCGGTGCCCCGGCGGTGTGATGGTGGTGGACCCGGCGACGGGGAACCCGTACACCGTGAGCTGCGGCTGCGCCCGCGAGCACTGAACCGAACGCCGAGCGCCCCTCCCCGAGTTGGGGCTGGGCGTCGTCGTGCCGTCGGCCAGTTCGGCGGCGGCCTGGACGCTGCGGAGAGTTCCGCCGCCGCGCTGCCGGGGACGGGCACCTACGCCGCCACGCGCCCCAGACTCCGGCGCCCTTCCCGCCGAAGGGCGACCGGTGCACCATCAACCGGTATGCGCAGGAGAGTTCATGTGCTACGTGATCAGCACGACGCCCGGTGAGCCCTGGCCCGGTCCGCAGGACCCGCCATCCCCCGACGGCGGCCACGGCATCCCGAACCCTCCCCAGACCAGCGGAAGGAGCGCCACAGCATGAGGAACACGCAGAACCTCACGGCAGTTGACGGCGGAGACCACGACAGCGGCGGCGACAGCGACGACGGCCACCCCGGCACCCCGTGGACCCCGCCCGACGACCCCAGCCCCGACGGCTCCACCCCGCCCGGCGACGGGGACCACCGCAAGTGAACGCCAGCCCCGTGCAGGTGGAGCGCCCCAGCCGAACACTGCTGGGGCGCGCCCTCCTTGAATCGCGCGCTATGTCGTCGGAGTGGGCTCCGACCTTCGCAGCCATCGACCGTGCAGCTTTCCTGCCTGCCCTGATGTGGCCGTACGACATGACCGCCAGGAAAAGCGTCCCCGTCAACCAGGCCATCGACCCTGATGCCTGGTACGCGTACGCCGACGCCGACGTACCGATCGTCACTCAGTGGGATGACGGCCAGCACACCGGCACCAAACCGGGCCGGGTGTCGACGTCCTCCAGCTCCATGCCCTCCGTCGTCTACGGACTCCTCGCCGACCTGGACATCGACAAGGGCATGAGCGTGCTGGACGTCGGCACCGGCACCGGCGAGACCGCCGGGGCCCTGACGCACCGCACCGGCGCCCGGAACGTCGTCACCATCGACGTGGACCAGGCCGTGTCCCACCACGCCCGCGAACGGCTCTGCGCCGCCGGCCTGTCCCCGACGGTCGTCGTCGGCGACGGGTACACCTACAAGGACAGTGGGCTGCGGGATCGCACCCTGGCCACGTGCGGACTCCGGGAGATTCCTGGGGCCTGGATCGAACAGACTCGGACCGGCGGCCTGATCGTCGCACCGTGGGGCACGCACTACTCCAACGCCGATGCCGTCGTCCGCCTGGTCGTGAGGGACGGTCAGGCATCGGGGCGCTTCACCCGGCCGGTGGAGTTCATGAAGCTGCGCGCCCAGCGGGCGCCGCGCATCGTGCCCGGCGACTATGTACCGGCGGATGGCGTGCAGGGTGCCGACACCTCCACGACGGACATCACCGAGGCCGAGTTCGTCACCGGCCCCTACACCGCCTGCCGTTTCGCCCTCGGTCTCCGCGTTCCTCGCTGCACGCAGGCCGTTGCCGACAAGCGCGAGGGCGCGCGGCCGGTGTGGTTCTACGAGCGCGGGGGCGGCCGGTCGTGGGCCTGCATCGTGTTCCGTGACGGCCAGGACCAGGCCCGCGTCTGGCAGTCAGGATCCCGTCGACTGTGGGACGAGGTGGAGGCCGCCTACAGGTGGTGGGTCGGCAACGGCCGCCCCCTGCACGACCGGTTCGGCCTCACCGTCACCCCGGATGGTCAGCGGGTGTGGCTGGACGATCCGGGTACCCCCTGGTCCGTCTGACCCGCCTGAACGACGAAGGCCCCGCCCAGATGGGCGGGGCCTTTCGCGTGCGTGGGGTCAGCGGAGGACGCCGGTGCGGTCGACGTCGAGGATCTTGCAGGTCACCTTGGTGACGTCCTTGAGGTCGTCGTCCATGGCGAACGCGGCGTCGTTCTCCCTCTTCTTCGCGCCGTGGTTGAGGTCGCTGACGTAGGCGTCGATGGTGGTGATCTGGTCGCCGTTCTGGTCGACGGCTTCGCCCTCGATCGAGTATCCGGCGCGGTCCTTGCCGTTGTTGGTGACCAGGAGCTTGACGTCGAGTTCCCGGCCGCCGAGGCCGTCGGGCTTGATGGCGCAGGTGGTGATTTTGACGTCTTCGGTGGCGGCGCGTTTGTTCTCGACCTGGCCCTGCTTCTGCTCGTGCTTGATGTCCTTGCGGGCGCCGTCGACGGCCTTGTCGACCTCGTTGACGAAGGCGGCGTTGATGACGAAGAACATGATGATCGAGGCGAGCGAGGTGGCCAGGGCGGTGATTCCCGGTCCCTTGCCCTTGCCGGTCTTGCCGGACTTGGCCAGGCCGATGGAGCCGAGGACGAGGCCGATGATCGCGAGCGGCCAGACGACGACGTTCAGGACGGGTATGAAGCTGACGACGAGGGCGATGATGCCGAGGACCATGCCCGCGGTGGCGATGCCGTTGGAGGCGGCCGGCTGGGGTGCGGCGGGCGGGTAGCCGTATCCGGGCGGGGGCGTGCTCATGGTGGGCTCCTGGCGTGGTGTGATGGTGGCGGCGCGCCCCCCCAGCTCGAATGGGGGGCGCGCTTGTTGTTGGCGCGGCCGCGTCAACAGTCTGTTGATCGTACTGGCGGTACGCGGCGTGGCGTGCCCAGGTGGCATGGTCTGCCATCTGTCCGCCGGGGGTTAGCCGGCCGCCCCGGTGGCGCGCTGCTCCTGGTCCCCGTCGTCGCTGAGATCGAGCTCGGCGAGCGCGGCGGTGAGGTACTGCGCGATGGCGTCGGCGTCTCCGCGGCCGACGAGGCGCCGGATGCGGTCGGGGTCCAGGTTCTCGGCGGCTGCCTCCACAGCCGCGGCCTGAGGGCGGCGCGGGCCTGGCCGATCAGATCGTCGTGCGCGGGCAAGGGGTCGCGTCCTGGTCGGGGATCCGACCCGCCCTGCACTACGCCCCCGAACTCGTCGCGGCGGCCACCGGCGCCACGGACCTCATGGACGCCCGAATCGCGGACGAAATGCTGCGGGAACCTCAAGATCAAGATGTTCCGCTGGGCCTGGGGAAACCTGGTCGACAACCGCCACGCCTCATAACCGCGCCGAGCAGCATCACCGCGCCCCGCCAGCCGACCGGCGGGGCGTTTTCGTGCCGGTACCGAACTCCCCCCGCATGCCGAGCCAGTGACGAATCATCAACTCGCAATGTGACGTCCGTCACTAGATGCCTGAAAACCCTCCGGTTAGCTGTTGTTGTACTACCCTCACCCTCGCGAGGGTGAGGGTAGTACAACAACGCGCTAAACACCCTCTGACCTGCAAAAACGCGGTTTGCAACCCCCCGTATCCCTGTGGTCATCCTTGAGTCACGCCGAGGCGCCCGGCGGCCGAACTCACCGACACCCACAGGGGGAACCACCGTGATCAGCACGCTCAGCCAGATCGTCCCCGCACTCCTCGGCCTCATCTGGCTCACCGCCCTCGGCTCCGACCCCACCGCCCCATGCGGCCCCAAAGCGACCGAACCCGCCGTCACCATCCCCGAACACCTGCGCGCCATCGCCAACCACACCCGCGCCATCGCCGTACGCATCGCGAAGAAGACGGGCGCTAACGGATCCTGACCTCGCACGCCGGCGCCCCCGTCACCGGGCTCCGACGTACCGTCAGTCGAGGGGCGCGCGTTCCTGACCTCGCTGCCCGGCCCGCGCCCCTCAGGGCGTCGGCCGGGAGGCCCCCCGAGAGCCAAGCAAAACGTGAAGGGCACCGCTGCGGCACGGTTCAGCCGGACGCGGAGGCAGCGTCGGCGGAGCTGTGCTTCCTGGATACGATGTGGCCCAAATTCAGCCGGGCCGCCTTCGATACGGCGCTCGCCGTATACGCCGAAAGGGAGCGCCGCCATGGCCGCTGACTACGGGATCCCCTTCGAGGCCCGCCGCAACCCGGAGACCGACCGGCTGGGGCCACCACACATTGCGTGGATGAGTCGGGTCGGGCTGCTGTCCGCCAAGAACACCGCACCGTACGAGCGCATGGCCCTGTGGGAGGCCGCGGCCTTCGCATACCCGGACGCCCGCGGCGAGGGACTGGCCAAGGCGGTGGACGCGGTCGGATGGATGGGCGTCCTGGACGACTGGGCGTCCGCTACCGCCGACCTGGACGCCGTACAAGCGGTCAGGGACGGCTGCGCGGCCGTGACGCGCGGCGAAGCAGAGACCGACCACCCTCTGGTCACGGCGTTCGGCAGCCTGTGGGAGCGCCTGAAGAACGGTCGCAGCACGACCTGGTGCGAGAGGTTCGCATCGGATCTCGACCTGTGGTTCGAGGGAGCCTCGGAGGAACTCCGGCAACGGGCCGGGGGCCAGGTCATCACCCCGGCCTCGTACTGGACATCCAGATACACGGCCTGCGGACTGGAATTCTTCGCGCACCTCGCGGAATCCGCTACCGGATTTGAGACCGCGGACGACTACTGGAACAGCGAACACCGCGTCCTGTTGATCCGCGCCGCCGTCCGTATGGTCGTCTCGGTGAACGACATCCAGTCCGCCGACCGCGAAGAACGCGGCGGTGAACCGCACAACCTCGTGCTGATCCTCCAGCGGGAGAAGAGCTGTAGTCGCGAAGAGGCCGTCCAGGCGGTTATCGACGGCATCGGCGAGGCCGTCGACGAGTACACCGCGCTGGAGCGCGCGCTGCCGGATTCCTGCACCGCCCTGGGCACCTTCCTGCGGGACGTCACGGCGTCCACCGTTGTCTGGGGCGACAGCAGCGGCCGGTACCGGGCCGGCTGAGAACGCCCCGGTTCCGGCGTGGGGCGGACAGTGGCTGGGCCAGTGGCCCAGCCACTCCGTGATTCAGGCCCGCGCTGGCGCGGGGTGGACGTGCACCGGATCGCGATCCGCCTCGCGCAACGCGGGCGTACGGGCGCCCGGCTAACCTGCCCGCATGCCACAACTCACCGCGTACCGGTCGATCATGGACTATCAGGGCATGCTCCCCTGCTGCACCTGCGGCGGCAGCACCCCCCGCCCCAACGTCTACGGCAGGTCCGGCGCAACACAAACCATGATCGGCGGCCGGGGCTGGCGACAGTGCGAAGACTGCCGCACCCAGAACCCCCGTGCCGAGCTCGCCGAACTCCTCCGCGCCCGCCTCGCCCTCGCCCCCGGCGCCCTCGCCGCCCACCTACTACGAGCTGCTCGCATCGACCCCGCCCGGCTCCTGGCCCCCTATCACCACACCCCCGGCGCGGAACCCACCGCCGACCCGGCCGGACGGTGGGACCACATCCCCACCACCACGCTCCGCACCGCCACCGCCCAGGATCACGAAGATCAGCAGCAGCGTGCCGCACGTCAGCAGCACCGCCGCATCCGGCGCACCCTCGCCCCGCACCGAACCGGCAGACATCCCCGCCATCAGCCCGCACTTGCGGCAGAAGTGGCCGCCCGGGGGCCCGTAGTAAGTGATGCGCGACCCGCACCTGTTGCACGACGTCGTGTTCGCCCCGCCGTTGTTCATCGTCTCCGCTCCCCGCCTGCCCTGGTCCTGGTGCTCATCCCCGCCGCCAGTCAGCACTCCGGGCGCTCCGGCACATCCGAGCAGCGCGGTGCACGCCGCGGAGCGTCATCGGCGGGCGCCGGACCGTGGACCGTCTGCGACATGATCACAATCGCCACCACGGCCACGCCCATGCACACCAGCCAGATCATCAGCCGCTCCCGCCCGGTCACCTGATGCCGCGTCATGCGGTCACCAGGGCCACCAGGAGCAGGAGCACGGCGCCCCCGACGACGAGCGCGACCAGGAGCATTTCCAGGCCGAACCCGCCAGGTTGGACAGTTGCGCGCACAATGGCGCCCCGGTTGAGGAGTCCGCAGCGGCGGCACGACTCCGGGCCGACGGGACCCCCGTAGGCGTTCCTGTGCCCGCAGCGGGGGCAGACGTAGACGGACGACTGTCGGGGGCGCATGGCGGGTTCCTTCTCTGTGTGGTCCTGGTGGTTATCCTCGCCGGTCATGCGCGAACGGCCGCCCGGCGGCCTGTTCCTACCCGCAAGACCGGCGCCGGCCCCGGATCGGCGATGCTGCCCAGCACCCCGAACAGGTCCACCCCGCCTCGCCGCAGGCCCTCACCCGGGGCGTGTGCGCACGGACACCCCACAGCACGCCGCACTACCCGCAGAGCCGCCGCCGCACGGTCCCGGATCGAGTCAGCCGCGATCTTGACGACCTTGGGCGGTCGTCCTGGCCGCTGCCGTATTTTTTGCTGTCGGTGAAGCTGCCGGCGAGCACCACAACCAGGAAGATGACAGCGAAGATTCCGCAGCGATCTGCCCGCAGCTGGGACTGCCTGGGTTGGGGGTGGGTGTGTTCACGGTTGCGCTTTTCTGCTGGTCGAAGGTAGGGGCGTCAGCGGTGGGTGGTGGAGTGCAGCTCATCGAGGACGGACAGGCCCGTCCACAGCCGGTCAGTGAGACCGCTGGCCTTCTCGTTGTTGGTGGGGGCAAGTTCGGCGGTGGCACGTCCGATCGTGGCTGCGGTCTGCTGAACGGTCTGCAAGTTCAGCCACAGTGGCCCACCTTTGTGGGCGGCGGCGGCCTTCTGTCCGGCGGCCAGCTGCTTGCTGAGACCGTCGAGCGCGTTGCAGAGGATGTCGGCAGCTCGGGACTGGGCGATGGTGTCCATGGTGGGCTCGCTGACCATGGAGGCGTCGATGCTTTTGCGCAGCTCAATGCACCTCTTGTGCAGGTTCTGGAACAGGGCGGCAGCTGACCGGTACATCGCCCGGTACTGCTCGTAGTCGTCCGCGGTCTGCCGACGTATCCACGCCCACGCCTTGCGTTCTTCCATGGCGGCTGCACGTTTTTTCCAGGCGACGCACACACAGAAGACCGTTAGGGCCACGCACAGGAAGAACAGTTCCCCTTCCTCTTTGGCTGCTGCTGCCACCGCCAGGATCAGGAAACTGGGAACGCCTGCGCAGCTGGCGCCGAACTGGGAGAGGGCGGTGCCTTCCTTCTGCTGGGAAGGGCCGGAGGGCGTGGAGTTCGGGCCGGGGAGCTGGTTCATGGGGAGGGGGAGGTTCCTTTCAGTTGAGGGGCCGGGCAGGCCGAGAAGCGTCCTCGGCCTGCCCGGTTGTCGGCCGCGGTCAGCTGGTGCAGCCGCCGGGCGGGCAGTGCCGGGAGTTGTCGCAGCCGCCGGGCGGGCAGCCGCCCGGGTTGTAGTGGTCGCCTCCCGTGCTGCCGCCGCTGGTGGAGCCGCCGTCGGAGGAGTCCCCGCCGCCCGAGCTGCTGCCGCCGCCACTGTTGAAGGGGTCGTTGGCGGGGTTCCGGTAGTGCACACCATCCCCTGACGGGCACGTGTCGCCGGGCCGCACCACGTCCAGGCCGACGATGGGCTCAAGGTCGAGGTCGTCCCCGGACTTGACGTCCTGGGAGCAGACCGTCCATTCGCCGACGGGGTCCGATTCCTCGTCTGTGTAGGCGGTGGACTCGTCGATGTAGCTGTCGGGGAAGCCTTTGCCGTGCAGGATATGGCGGGCATCGGCGAGGGACTTGCCCTTGACGCTGGGCATCTTCGGGGAGCTGGTGCGGGGCTTGTGGGGGCAGGTGGCGCCCTTGTACACGGCGCCGAAGCGGGCGGTGACGCCGGTCTGCTTGTGGAAGCACACCTTCCAGTCGCCGGGGAAGTCGGTGGGGTCGTTGTCCAGGCCCGACGCGTCGTACGGTTCGACCGTCAGCCCGGCGGTTTCGGCGGCGTCCTGGGCGTCGTCGAGGCCCTTGCCGACCTGCGACGGCAGCTTCTCGGCGGTCTTGCTCGGCTTTCGGCTGGGGCTGGGGCTGTGGGTGGCGGTGTGCGACGGCTTCGGGTGGGACTTCGGCTCCGGTATGGCGTCACAGGAACCGAGCAGCGCCAGTCCGACCAGGCCGAAGATGACCAGCCCGCAGCAGCCCGCCGCGGCCTCAGCAGCTCCGCTGTCGTTCTTCTTGTTCTTCTTCTTGTTGGCCACGCTGGGTGCCTTGTCTGTGAGGAGGCGGGTCCCCCTTGGCGGGGCGTCTTCATCTTTGGGAGCCGGGTGGGCCGGGTCGAACCCACCGCATCCGGGCTGGTGTGAGGTGACCCATAGGGGTGCCCCGCCCGGGAGTTCGGGCGGGGCGCGGGGTTCGGTGTCAGTTCTTGACGGCGTACAGGTTCAGTCCCTGCCCGGGGCCGTCGATGCAGTACGTTCCGGGCTCGGTGCCCTGACGGCTGACGGTCCAGTCCGCGGGGACGGCGATGAACAGCCGCCCGTCCGCTGGGTGATGCGAGTAGTTGATGCCGGCCGAAGCCAGCCGTGATTCGGCGACTGCCAGGTTCTGGCCGGTCACGTTGGGGACTGTCACCTTCGTTTCCCCCTGCCCGCAGGTGGAGATGACCTCTGCCGGGTCACGACCGTCCAGCCAGTGCAGCCCAAGCCACACGATCACGGCGCCAAGAACTATCCCGCCAAGTGTCTTCAAGGTCCAACCCTCGTCGGTGTACTTGCGGGAGTCAGCGAAGGACGCCGGAGCGGTCGACGTCGAGGATCTTGCAGGTGACCTTGGTGACGCCCTTCAGATCGTCTTCCGTGGCGAGAGCGGCGTCGTTCTCTTTCTTCTGCGCACCGTGGTTGAGGTCGTCGACCAGCGCGTCGATGGTGGTGACCTGATTGCTGTCCTGGTCGACGACCTCACCTTCGACGATGTAAGAGGCCCGGTCCTTGCCGTTGTTGGTCACCAGCAGCTTCACGTCCAGCTCTCGGCTGCCGAACTCGTCGGGCCTGATGGCGCAGGACGTGATGTCCACGTCCTCCTTGGCGGCGCGCTGGTCGTCGGCCTTGCTGGACTGCTGGTCCTTCTTGATCTCCTTCGATGCTTCGTTGGCGGCGGAGCCGACCATGGCGGTGCAGCCGGCAGCGAGGAGAAGGATGAAGGCGGCGGGTATGCCGCAGCCGAGGGCGATCTTCGTTCCGGTGGACATGCTCTGCTTCGGGGCCGGAGAGTAGGGCTGCTGGGGTGGCGTGGACATGGCAATCCTTGCTCGGGGCGCGGCTCGTGGTCGGTGGTCGAGATGGGGCAAGATGGGTGCGACGGAGCAAAATGCCGCCCCACGCTTAACTTGAGCGAGCATATTACAAGAGAGTGATCAGCGAGTGCGCAGCGATGACGAACAGCTCAAGGTCTCGACCAGTGCAGATGGGGTAACCGTGGCCAATCTCCCGGGGTATGACGAATGCCTATTCGTCATCGGATTCGCCCCCGGGGACATCCATCCGAACGGCTTCTTCATCCGGACGACCAAACCGGATGCCGTCCGGCTCACGCCCACCATGCTCCGGCGTCTCCCCTACGACCGCCTGCTCAAGATCGCCACAGAAGTGCGTACGAAGCAGCTCGGTGAGGCCATGGCACCCGACGCCGGCGCAAGGCCCTACGGGGGCGGAGACGAGCACGCACGCGCTGTTGCCGAGGTGTACCACTGGGCTGTGGATCACGGCGTCCCGCCGCGCAAGGCCATCGCCGCCAGATGGGCCAAGTCAGAGGCGACAGCGGGCCGATGGATCACCCAGGCGCGGAAACTGGGGTTGCTGCCGCCCTACGGGGAGCAAGTGGCGCAATGAGGCGGTGCATGTCGCGTCTGCGCCCTGCCAGGTGATCTGGCAGGGCGCAGCGCGCCCGTCGGCGTAGAGCAGGCGGAGCGGTTCGTGCGTCGGCTTCGGCTTCGGCTCCGGCTTCGCCTTCCGCCTCGGCGTCCGCCAGGCCGCGCCGACCCTGCCGGGCGGCAACTCGGCCCCCAGGGCCTCCCGGTCGTAGTGGTCCTTGAGCCAGGCGGCCAGCCAGACGCGGTGGCATTCTTCGTGCGGCACTCGTTCGTAGCGCAGCAGCGCGCCGGCCTGCCGGGGGTGCCGCTGCGCGATGTCCCGCAGCGTGTCAGGACGGCGACAGTTCCCTGCGCGGCTGGCTTTCGCCCCGCGCGTCTGCCCGCGTGAAGTTGTGTCGATCCATCACATATGTCGTGCACCGGATGTGCACCGCGCTGGGCCGAGGGCCGCATTCGCGCAGGTCACAACGCCTACCGTCAAAAGCACCAGCAATCCCCGGCGTACGGGCCGGTCTCGTCCGCCGCTACCGTCTGACCCGCGGAGACGCGGGTCAGACCCCTTTCGGGGTCCGGATCGGGCCCGATCAACCCACTGCATCTGTTACCCGGATCCAGCGTGTCTCGCGAACGGCAATGCGGGCAGATCGAGGTCCACCCGCACGGAATCGCCCTGGCCGGTGCGAATCCGGTCGCCCTCGATGGCGTAGCGCTGCTTGTCCATGCCTTCAGGGTGCCGCGCGGAGGTATGCGGAGGCAGCTGAATTCGGGGCCGGGCCGGGGCCGAGGCCGGGGTTCAGGGTCGGCCGACCGGTGTCATTCCTCGTTCCCGGGCGCTTCCTCCGGCAGCTTGTCCTTGTGGCGGTCCCGTACGAGCTCGCTGGCCCGCCTCGCCTTCGCGCTGGTCACCTCGTCGGCCGCCCAGCGGGCCCACTCCTCCAGGGTCGCCGTCACCCGCAGGCCGTACTCCAGGACGATCCGCCCGTGTACCGAGATCATCTCCTCGTCCCAGTTGGTGTTCGTTTCGATCTCCTCGTACTGGGCGTGCGCGCGGGCGGCGAGCTCGGCCTTCTGGAGCAGGTAAGCCTGCGCTTCGAGCGGTGTGAGGATGCCGAGGAAGAAGACGCGCAGGACGCTGTCGTCGCGCGTGGGGCCGCCGGGCTCGACCTCGGTGAGCCAGTGGCGCAGCTCCGTCAGGCCGTCCTCGGTGATCGCGTACTCCTTGCGGCCGCGGGGGCCGCGGGCGGCGACCTCGACCAGACCGGTGGACGTGAGCTTGTTGAGCTCGCCGTACACCTGGCTCTGCGTGGCCGGCCAGACGTTCGTGAGCGAGGTGTTGAACAGCTTCATCAGGTCGTAGCCGCTTGCGGGGGTTTCGGCCAGCAGGCCCAGCACGGCATGTCTCAGGCTCATGGGCAGCACTTTACCTTCCACTGTTGACATGCCAAAGGTGGAGGTTCTACATTGGACATGTCGATGTTGGAATGTAGCGGCGGGGGGGGGTGGCCAACACCCGCCCTCGCGGTTGCTTCACGCCCGCCGAGGGAAACGGCCCAGAGCCGCGCCAAAGGGACTGTGCAGGCCAGAGCGACCGACGCGAACACCGCGCATTCGATCCACCAGTTGCGAGAGTGGTAGCTCGGACCCGTCATCATCGGCTACTTGGTGATGAAGTGGCACTGCACTGCACTGCACTGCACAGCGCGCCGCGAACCGTCCCCCCCGCGCGGGCCGAGGGTGTGGGGTCAGTAATTCCAGCGGTTGTAGTTGCCCTCGTCCCGGCAGTAGATGATGCGGCCGTTCGCGGCGTGCGTGTGTGCGCCGACATCCGCATTGCGGCAGAACTGGCCCGCGGAGTAGCAGTTACCGGCGTTGGAGACGATTTCGCAACCACCGTTCCACGCCGTCTTGCTGGGTCTGGGTGTGGGCTTGGGCTGCGGCGGCGTGTAGGTGGGCCGGGACGGGGTGGGCTTCGGCGTGGGCTTCGGCTTCGGCTTGGGCTTCTCGCAGTCGGCGAGATCCTTGGCGAAGTACACCGGCACCGAAGCGGAATCGGCGCGTACGGGCTCCTGGTAGCAGATGACATCCCAGTGGTACGCCGACAGATCGTCTCTGGTGACGGGCTTGAGTTTGCCGTCGTCGGCGTGCGCCTTGTACGCGGCGGGCTGTGGGTTGTAGGTGCCGACGTAGGCGCTCTTCCCGGCCTTGACCTGGTAGAGGGCAACGCCGTTCGCACTGTCCCTGGCGTGGGTGTCCAGGACGGTGCGGAGCCTTTCGCCCCGGAAGTGGTGCTTGCCGGTGGGGAACGGTGTCGGGGTGGCGGTCTTGACCGCAGCCTTCGGGGTGGGGGCCTCGGTGGTCGCCGACGCGGTCGCGGCGGCGGCGTGGTCGGCGGTCCGCTTGCTGTCCGTGCAGCCGACGAGGAGTACGGGCGCCAGGGCAAGGGCGGCGATGGACGCCTTGTGTCTGCGCAGGTTCAACGAGTCTCCTCGGATGGGGTGGGGCTGGCATGCAGATTCAACAAATTGTTGATGGCGGGTGGATGCTACCGGTCGGCGTGGTGGCACCGCGCCCTTTCCCGGCACACGAAAGCCCCGCCGATCGCTTGCCGGCCGCCCGGCGAGGTTCCACCGATGGCCGCACCGGCCGCACCGGCCGCACCGGCCGCACCGGCCGCACCGGCCGCGGCGGGCCTTCGGCTTGGCGTGATCGCGCTTCGTGGTGGCGGTGTGGCCAGTACCCTCATACGGATTTTGTTCGAATGAACGTGCGGGGCGGGGCGGGGTGGCCGGGTGGTGGGCAGGGGTGTTCCGGTGCCGCGGTCCCGGATCTTCGCCGTGGTGGCGATACGAGGGGGCGGCGGTGCTCAAGCACTACTACCGGCTGGTCTATTGGAAGCGGCGGATCACCTGGGCGCTGGGGTGGCGCAGCGGCGGCCAGGGTGCGGGCCTGCGGAGTCATCCCCGGACGTACGGGCGGCGGGCCCCGCGGCGCGGGCGGCAACTCGTCCACGGCGCCCGGCCGTTGCTGGTGTTCGGGGTGCTGGTGGCGATCGTCGTGGCGCTGTCGGCGCTGTCGGCGCTGCTCGCATGGGCGGATGACCCGTTCGGCCCGGAGGGGCTGGGGGTGGGGCAGCCGGCCGGATCCATCGAGCAGGGCGCGGAGGCCGCACGGCATTCCGCCCTCCGTACGGCCTCTGCGCAGTGCGGTCAGGAGGACTGGGCCTTGGTGTAGAGGTTCTTGGCGTCGTCGCCGAAGTACGGGCCGAACATGGTGTTCGGCAGGAACTGGTAGGTGAAGCTGTTCACCGAGGACTGCAGGCCGGTGCCGGTGGACTCGTTGAACGAGGTGAACCAGGGGCCGCCGCTGGAGCCGCCGGTCATGTTGCAGGGCAGGCCGTGGTCGTTGGACAGCAGCGGGTCCTTGATGGTGGTGCCGCTGCAGTAGATGAGCTTGCTGCCGTCGTACGGCGCCGCCGCCGGGAAGCCGAAGGCGTACATCTGCTTGTTGTAGCCGGAGTTGAAGGCGAGGCCCTGGCCGCCGACGACATCGGTGAGCTTCTTGCCGCCGAGCGGGGCGACGACCGCGGCGCCGACGTCGTAGTTGATGTCCTCGCTCTTCGTCCACTGGGGAGTGGAGAGCGTCTTGTCGGCCGCCCATTTGCCGTACGGGGCCTGGCCGTCGTGGTAGCCGGGCACGAAGACCCAGTTGGTGTGCCAGGCGCCCTCCAGCTTCACACAGTGTCCCGCGGTGATCACTGTGCTCTTGTTGGCGCTGGTCACGGCGTCGCCGGAGCAGGAGGCCTGGCGCCCCTGATAGGTGAAGAACACCCGGCCGGTGGTCTTGACGTGCGCGCCGCCGCCGGTCCAGGGGCCGCCGGTCTGCGGGAGGACGCCCTTGAGCGCGCCCTTGAGCGCGTCGAGGCCGGGAAGGCCGGGCTTGGTGGGCTTCACCAGGCGCTCGACGCCGCTGCGCAGGGACTTGGTCAGCGCACCCGGTGCGACGGGCAGCAGGTCCAACGGCGTTGCCGCGCGCATGCGTTCCGGTGTCCAGAAGGAGGCGGCGGGGCGGGCCTGGGAAGCGGCGGGGGCCGGTTCGGTGGCGCCGGCGGCGCCTGTCTGGAGGATCGAGGCGAACAGGGTGCCGATGGCTATCAGGGCGCCCACGGCGGGGCGGGGGAGACGGGCGCCGGGGACGCGGGGGACTCGAGGGGATCGGCTCACGCGTGACTCCTTCCGTACGGCGGACGAGCGGTGCGGGGAGGGTGCTCGAGGAAGGGTGTCACTGGAAGGGGCGCGCGGTAAGGGGTCGTGCAGTAAGGGGCCGTGCGGCAGCGGAAGTTGCAGGGCGAGGGCGAGGGCGAGGGCGAGGGCGAGGGTGAGCAAGGGCAGGGGGAACGGCGGTCCCTGCCCCTCGTGCAGCGTCAGCGCGGCCGGTCCAGGGCGGCGCCGGCCGAGTCGCCGCCCTGAGTGTCGAACCTCAACCCCGCCCGATGTACGGCATGTTCGTCGCCAGCACCGTCGCGAACTGCACATTGGCCTCCAGCGGCAGTGACGCCATGTGCCGGACCGTACGGGCGACGTCCGCCGCATCCATCACCGGCTCCACGGCGGTCTGGCCGTTGGCCTGGAGGATGCCGGTCTGCATCCGGCCGGTCATCTCGGTCGCGGCGTTGCCGATGTCGATCTGGCCGCAGGCGATGCGGTACGGGCGGCCGTCCAGGGAGAGGGACTTGGTCAGGCCCGTCATGGCGTGCTTGGTGGCGGTGTAGGCGATGGAGTGCGGCCGCGGCACATGGGCGGAGATGGAGCCGTTGTTGATGATCCGGCCGCCCTGGGGGTCCTGCTCCTTCATGGTGCGGAACGCGGCCTGGGCGCAGAGGAAGGAACCGGTGAGGTTGACGTCGACGACCGCGCGCCAGTCCTCGTACGCCAGGTCCTCCAGGGGCCCCGGCCTGCCGAACGTGCCCGCGTTGTTGAAGAGCAGGTCCAGGCGGCCGAAGCGGTCGCGGACGGCGGAGAAGAGGGCGTCGACCTCGTCGGGGCGGGTGACGTCGGTGGGCACGGGCACGACCGTGGGGCCACCGGTGCCGAGGTGGCCGAACTGCCGGGCGGTTTCGTCGAGGGGCTCCGGGCGCCTTCCGGCCAGGACCACATGCCAGCCGGCGGCGATCAGCTCCTGGGCGACGGCCCGGCCGATGCCGGAACCGGCGCCGGTGACCACGGCCACCCGGCCGTCGGCGGGCGTGGCCTCCGCCCGGTCCGTCCCGTCCGTCACGTCCACCAGGCCGGCCTCGTTCGTGTTCTGTGCCATGGCGGCAGCGTAAACGGCACCGGGGGAGCGTACGGGCCCCGGCTCGGCCGTCGGCGGGGAAACGCCGCAGGACTGCCGCGCCCCGATCCTGCGGAGGACGCCTCGACGGGCGGCGGGGTGCCGCGATTGTCCGGCGGCGTCCGTTGCGGGCCCAGTCCTCATCCAGCTGTCATGTATGCGTCGGACCGGCGACAGCGCCGCGCCAGGCCCGCCCCCTCCAATCGCTGATGACAACCACCGTCAGGGGAGGGGCAGATGACTCAGCACGCCGCGCACCGGCAGACCCCGGCGCACCAGCAGGAGATCCGGGCCGCCGCCGCACACTTCGGCCGCCGTCGCTTTCTCACCGTCACCGGCGCCGCCGCCGCGCTCGCCTTCGCGACCAACCTGCCGGGCACCGGCGCCTACGCCGCGGAGGCCGACGCCCGGAAGATCAGCGAGAACCCCTTCACCCTGGGAGTCGCCTCCGGCGACCCGCTGCCCGGCTCCGTGGTGCTCTGGACCCGGCTCGCCCCGCGCCCGTACGAGGTCGGCAACGGCATGCCGAACGCGAGAGTCACGGTCCGCTGGGAGGTCGCCTACGACGAGCAGTTCAAGCGCCTCGCGGGCCAGGGCCGCGCCGACGCGCACCCGGAGTTCAACCACTCCGTGCACATCGAGCCCACCGGCCTCGCCCCCGACCGGGTCTACTACTACCGCTTCCGCGCCGGCAGCTGGATCAGCCCCGTCGGCCGCACCCGCACCGCGCCCGCCCGCGGCGCCAAGATCTCCGACGTCAAGCTCGCCGCGGTCTCCTGCCAGGCCTACCACGACGGCTACTACACGGCCTACCGGCACCTGGCGGAGGAGGAGCTGGACGTCGTCTTCCACCTCGGTGACTACCTGTACGAGTACCCGGTCGGCGCGACCGGCGGCGCCCGCAACTACACCGACCGCACGCTGCCCGCCCTCTTCAACCGCGAGACCGTCACCCTGGACGACTACCGGCTGCGCTACGCCCTCTACAAGTCCGACCCGGACCTGCAGGCCGCCCACGCCGCGCACCCCTTCATCGTCACCTGGGACGACCACGAGGTGGAGAACAACTACGCCTCCGACATCAGCGAGGACAATCTCCCGCCCGCCGAGTTCCTCGTCCGCCGGGCCGCCGCCTACCGCGCGTACTGGGAGAACCAGCCGCTGCGCCGCCCGCAGCAGCCCAAGGGCTCCGATGCCCGGCTCTACCGCCGCGTCCAGTACGGGCAGCTCGCCCAGTTCGACATCCTCGACACCCGGCAGTACCGCTCCGACCAGGCCTACGGGGACGGCTGGCACGCGCCCGGCCCCCAGTCGCAGGACCCGGGGCGGACCCTGACCGGCGCGGCCCAGGAGCGGTGGCTGATCGACGGCTGGCGCGCCTCCACCGCGCGGTGGAATGTGCTGCCGCAGCAGGTCACGTTCTCCGAGCGGCGCAATGCCACGGGTGACAACTACCAGGTCAGCATGGACGGTTGGGACGGCTATACGGCCTCGCGGGAGCGGGTGCTGGCGGGTGCGGAGTCGGCCGGGGCGGACAACCTCGTCGTCCTCACCGGGGATGTGCACGTCCACTACGCCTTCGACATCAAGAAGGACTTCAGGGACCAGGGCTCGCGCACCGCGGGCGTGGAGTTTGTGACCAGCTCGATCGCCAGCGGCAAGGACGGCGCGGAGAAGCCGCCCAACTGGGCCACCTACATGGCCGCCAACCCGCATCTGAAGTTCTACAACGGGCGGCGCGGCTATGTGACCGTCACCCTCGGGCAGGACACCGCCCGCGCCGACTACCGGACCGTGTCCGCCGTCACCACCCCCGGTGCGCCGGTGCGGACCGCCGCGTCGTTCGTCTCCGAGGCGGGCGATCCGGGGCTGAAGTCGGCCTGAGGACGCCCGGCGTAGGACCTTGTGCAAGCCCCGTAGGACGTCCGACGTAGGACCAATGGACGGGCCGGAAACCCGGCCGGGCGCCGCTGTGTGCGTGTCACCATGGTGCGGTCATCACTCACCCATGGAGTCGCTCATGACGGAGCCCGGTCCCGGCACGGCCGAAACCCAGGACCAGCCCGCAATATCCGGGCGGGGCGCGGCGGAAGCACCGTCCGCGCCCCGCCGCACCAGCCTTCTGGTCACCCTCGTCCTCGGTGGCCTCACTGCGGTCCCGCCGCTCTCCATGGACATGTATCTGCCGGCCCTGCCGCAGGTCACCGCCGCCCTGCACAGCCCGGCCGCCACCGTGCAGCTGACCCTCACCACATGCCTGGCGGGCATGGCCCTGGGCCAGATGATCGTCGGCCCGATGAGCGACAAGTGGGGACGCCGCCGCCCGCTGCTGGCCGGCATGGTGATCTACGTCCTGGCCACCGCCCTGTGCGTGATCGCCTCCAGCGCCGAACTGCTCATCGCCTTCCGGCTGTTGCAGGGCCTGGCGGGTGCGGCCGGCATCGTCATCGCGCGTGCGGTGGTGCGTGATCTCTACGACGGCGTGGCGATGGCACGGTTCTTCTCCACCCTCATGCTGATCTCGGGCGTCGCCCCGGTGGTGGCACCGCTGATCGGCAGCCAGATCCTGCAGGTCACCGACTGGCGCGGCGTCTTCGTCGTCCTGACCGTCGTCGGCGTCCTGCTCACCCTCCTGGTGTGGCGCACACTGCACGAGACGCTGCCGCCCGCCCGGCGGCACTCCGGCGGCCTCGTCGAGGCCCTGCGCACCATGCGCGACCTGCTCGCCGACCGGGTCTTCTCCGGCTACCTGCTGGTCGGCGCCTTCGGCTTCGCCGCCCTCTTCGCCTACATCTCCGCCTCACCGTTCGTCGTCCAGGAGATCTACGGCGCCTCCCCGCAGGTCTTCAGCCTGCTCTTCGGGCTCAACTCCATCGGTCTGGTGCTGGTCGGCCAGATCAACGGCAAGGTGCTGGTCGGACGGGTCGGCCTGGACAAGGTGCTGGGCACCGGCCTGGCGCTGATCGCCGTCGCGGCGGCGGGGCTGCTGCTGATGTCCTCAGGGGTCTTCGGCACGGTCGGCCTGGTGCCGGTGGCCGCCGGACTGTTCGTGCTGATGGCCTCGATGGGCCTGGTCATGCCGAGCACCAACACCCTGGCCCTGCTGCGCACCCCGCACGCGGCGGGCTCCGCCTCCGCCCTGCTGGGCACCTCGACGTTCCTCCTCGGCTCGATCGCCTCCCCGCTGGTGGGCATCGCGGGTGAGCGGACCGCCGTACCGATGGCCGTCGTGCAGCTTTCGTGCGCCGTTCTGGCGCTCGTGAGCTTCCTGGGAATGTGCCGCCCGTGGCAGCGTAGGGGGGAGGACGGCAACGGGAGCAGCGCGGGCGAGAGGAAGACGCTCTGAACGCACCGAGACTCAGATACGGCACACCGGCCCGGGCGGGCCTCGACCCCGCATGGATGGAGCGGCTGGTCCAGGGTGTGCGGGCGCTGCCCGAGGGGCGGCCCGCCTGGTGCGCGGGCGCGGTGGTGCTGGCCGGGCGCGGCCCGGTCGTCGCCGCCGAGGCCGCCGCGGGCTGGGCGGTGCGCTACCGCGCGTACGACCCCGAGCGCTGCCGCGGCCTCGATCTGCCCCGCGACCAGTGGGAGCCGATGCGGGTCGGCACGGTCTTCGACCTGGCCTCGCTCACCAAGCTGTTCACCGCGATCGTCGCCCTGCAGCAGGTGGAGTGCGGCCGCCTGCACCTCGACGACGCGGTGCACACCCATCTGCCCGCCTTCGCCCCCGGCGCCACGGTCCGCCGGCTGCTCACCCACACCTCGGGCCTGCGCCCCGAGCTGCCGTTCCACGAACGCAAGGGGCGCGCCGCCCAGCTGGCGATGCTCTGGGCCGAGTCGGCCGCCCCGGCGGGGCCGCCCGGTGGCGCGTACCGCTACTCCGACCTCAACCTCATCGCGCTCCAGCTGGTCCTGGAGTCGCTCACCGGGCGCCGCCTGGACGCCCTCGTACGGGACGGCATCACCTGCCCGCTGGGCATGGCCGGCACCTCCTACGGCCGGCTGGCGCCGCCGGGTGTGGCGGCGACCGAGGACCAGCGCAGGCCGTGGGCCAAGGCGGACCGGGGGCTGCTGCGGGGCGTGGTGCACGACGAGAACGCCTGGGCCCTGGGCGGCGTCGCGGGCCATGCGGGCCTCTTCGCCACCGCCCAGGACCTGGCCGTCCTGTGCCGGACGCTGCTCAATGGCGGCGCGTACGGCACGGCGCGGATTCTCGGGCCGGCGGCGGTGGCCGCCCTGCTCGATCCGCCAGGCCTCGGCTTCGGCGTCGACCAGCCGTATTTCATGGGTGAGTTGGCGGGGCAGGGCGCGGCCGGCCACACCGGTTTCACGGGCACCAGCCTGGTCCTCGACCGGGCCACCGACACGTTCCTGGTCCTGCTGGCCAACACGGTCCACCCTCGGCGCACGGACGGCGGCAGCGCCCCGCGGGCGGCCGCCGCGACTTGTCTGGCCCGCGCGGTCGTCCGCTGACCGGTCGGGCGGCCCGCTGCCCGTAGTCGCCGACCGGTCGGGGGCGCCCGCTGCCCCGTGGACGCTGACCGGTCCGGCGGCCTCGGCCGCCCCGTAAACTTGGCCGAATGCACGAGGAACTGCGCGCCGCCCTGGCCGGCCTGCTCGACGGCCTGCCGCCCAAGCAGGCCGCGCAGGCCGTGGAGCGGCTGATCGCCAACTACCGGGGTACCACCCCCACCGACGCCCCGGTGCTGCGGGACCGCGCCGATGTGGCCGCGTACGCCGCCTACCGGATGCCCGCGACCTTCGAGGCCGTACGGGCCGCGCTGACCGCCTTCGCCGTCCGCGTCCCCGACTGGTCCCCGGCCACCCATGTCGACATCGGCGGTGGCACCGGTGCCGCCACCTGGGCCGCGGCGGCGACCTGGGAGGGCCACCGCAGCACGGTCCTGGACTGGGCGCAGCCCGCCCTCGACCTTGGCCGCGAACTGGCCGCCGGGATCCTGCCCGACACCTCCTGGCAGCGGCAGATCATCGGCGAAGGCCTGACCGTCCCGGCCGGCACGGACCTGGTGACCGTCTCCTACGTCCTGGGCGAGCTGCGGCCGGAGGCCCGCCGCGCGGTGGTCGACGCGGCGGCCGCCGCCCAGGCGGTCGTACTGATCGAACCGGGCACCCCCGACGGCTACCTCCGCATCCGCGAGGCCCGCGACCAGCTCATCGCGGCGGGCCTGCGGGTCGTCGCACCCTGCCCGCACAGCGACACCTGCCCCATCGTCCCGCTTGTCGGAGGCGTGGGGGCACCCCCAGCGGTAGCTGGGGGAGACTGGTGCCACTTCTCGGCCCGGGTCAGCCGCTCCTCGCTGCACCGCCAGGTCAAGGGCGGCTCCCTGCCCTACGAGGACGAGAAGTTCAGCTACGTCGCGGCCACCACCCTCGATGCCGCCCCGGCCCCGTCCCGGATCGTCCGTAAGCCCCAACTCCGCAAGGGCCAGGTCCTGTTGGACCTCTGCACGGCGGAGGACGGGCTCCAGCGCACCACCGTCACCAAGCGGCACGGCGCCGATTACCGTGCCGCCCGGGACGCGAACTGGGGCGACGACTGGGCCTGAGCCCGCTACCGGGCGCCCCGTTCCTCCTGGAGTTTGCGCAGCAGCTCGCGGCGCTGCGCCTGTGGATCGGGGCGCCCTCCGGCGGCGTGGCCGCCGTGCCCGCCGCCGCGCAGTGCGCCGCGGGAGAGCTTGTTACGGGTGCCGCCCACGCCGAGCATGCCGCCTGCGTTTCCCTTGCTCATGGGGTTGTCCTTCCCTCGAGATGAGGTGAGACGCTTCGTCTCGCCTGCAGTGGGTCGAGCATGCCGCAAGACGCTTCGTCTCGTCAAAGGATTTCAAGACGATACGTCTCGCCTTACGCCCTGGATAGACTCGGCCACATGGCCAACAAGACAGCCCCCGACTCCTCCCGCCGCAGCGAACGCTCCCGCCGCGCGATCTTCGACGCCGCCCTCGCGCTGGTCGGCGAGGTCGGCTACGACAAGCTCACGATCGAAGGCATCGCCTCCCGCGCCGGCGTCGGCAAGCAGACGATCTACCGCTGGTGGCCCTCCAAGGCGGCCGTCCTGCTGGACGCGTTCACCGACAGCGCGGACGAGGACTACGAAAAGGGCCTCCCGGACACCGGTGATCTGGCGGCGGACCTGAAGTTCGTGCTGCGGGCGACGGCCGACGAGTTCAACGACGCCGTGTGGCAGGCCCCGTACCGTGCCCTCGCGGCGGCCGGCGCCAACAACGAGGAGCTCTCGCGTACCTTCGTCAACCGTCTGCTGGAGCCCGGCATCCGCGTCTACACCGACCGGATCCGCGCTGCCCAGGAATCCGGCGAGGTGGCCGCCGACGTCGACCCCCGGGTGGCCGCCGAAATGGTGATGAGTCCGTTCTCACAGCGCTGGCTGATGCGCACCGGGGAACTGACCTACGACTACGTCGACACCCTGGTCGACCTGGTGTTGAGTGGCCTGCGGCCGCGCGACTGACCCGCCCGGCGGATTGCCGGTGATAGTGGCAATTGCCGGGATTCACCCCTCATTCGTTCACCCCGGATCCGTGCACCGGTCACCTGGGGCGCAGGATGGTGGCAGCATTGATCCCAGACCACCGCTCGAAGTGAGGGGATAGATGGACCGCAAGAGCAGGTTCTCCCAGTGGCTGCGCCGCCCGAAGAGCGGAACGAACGGCGGCGATACGGACACGGGAGCGACGGCTGCGCGCAGCCGTGAGAACCTGCTGCTGGCGGCGGTCGACGCGGGTTTTCCGGTGGCCCCGGCGGCGCACCCCTCCGGCTACGGCTGTTCCTGTGAGCGCATCGGCTGTCCCACCCCCGGCCGGCACCCCGTCTCCTTCGGCTGGCAGACCGTCGCCACCACCGACCGTGACAAGGTCGCCGCCTGGGTCCGCTCCCTTCCGCAGGCCAACTTCATCACCGCCACCGGCATCACCCACGACGTCCTGGACGTCCCCGTCGAGGCGGGCCGCAGCGCGCTGGACCGGCTGGAGGCGGCGGGCGTCGACGTCGGCCCGGTCACCCTCAGCGGCGCCGGCTTCGGCGACGGCCGGATGCTGTTCTTCACCGCCACCCGCGGCACCCCGGACGACGAGGACGAGTGGTGGCCCTGCGAGCTGGACTGCCACCCCGAGACCCTGGACGAGCACCCCGGCCTGCGCTGGCACTGCCGCGGCAGCTATGTCCTCCTGCCCCCCTCGACACTCCCCGGCGAACAGCCCGCGGTGAGCTGGCTGCGCGGCCCCGAGCTGCCGCTGCCCGACCCGCTGACCCTGCTGGAGTCGCTCACCGACGCCTGCGCACAGTTCCTCGAGGGTGCGCCCGACCACGAGACGGCGGCCTGGCCGATCGGCCGCTGAGCCCGTCGGGCACGGCAACGGGGCCGCCGGAAAACCGACGGCCCCGTCACCTGCCGCTCTCCGCGGCCGATCGCTACAGCGCCTTCGCCGACGTCTTCACATCGAGCCGGTTGAGGATCTCGACCTTGCCGCCGGAGCCCTTGGCCGGCACCTTGACCGCCTGCCCCGAGATGTTGGTGAAGGCCATCCGGTTGGTCTTCTTCATCGGGCCCTGCAGGATGCCCTTCAGCTCCGGCGTGATCGTGATGATTATCCCCGGGGACACCGTCTTCTGCCGGTGGTAGTACGTCGCGAAGAACGCCAGCGCCCCGCCGTCCTCCGTGCGCAGCGCCACCGGCGGGAAGTTCGCGGGAGTGTCCTCGTAATCGATCCGCGAACCGACCCCGGTGGCCTCCTTGGCCCGCGTCGCCCGCCACTCGGTGGTGTCCGGGCCGGACGCGAAGACCTCGCCCTTACCGGTGCGGAGATAGTCCGCGTACGACGTGCTCAGCTTGCCCGGGGCCGCAGTCAGACCCGACGCGCCGCCCGTCGGCACCGCCTCGGCGAAGCCGTCCGCCGCCTCCTTGATCTTGGGCGCGTCGTTGTTCTTGAACGTCGCCAGATACACCGCACGCCACTTGGCATCGATGCTGTCCCGGCTGAACACCAGGTACCAGCGGAGGGGCTGTTTGTCCTTGTCCACGCGGTTGGTGACCGCATCCGCGACGAACGACTTCGGCCAGCCCGCCTGCTTGGGGATGCTGAAGTGCGCGTCCTTGAACGTGAGCGGGGTGAAGTTCGGGAAGCCGCCCGGATGCCGGCCGCGCACCTGCTTGACCGACGCCTGGTCGCTGGCGAGCAGCGCACCCGCCTCGAAGGTGGAGTTTATTTTGGGATCGACCGTGCTGTAGGCCTTGTTGAAGCCGTCGGCGAAGCGCTGGAGGGCCTTGGCGCCCTCAGCCTTCGTCACCGCCGGCAGCTTCTCCCGCTCGCCGTGCACCGTCATGCACCCGCTCAGTATCACCATTGCCGCCGCTGCCGACGTCAGTGTTGCGGGCACCCGGAACGGCGACCTGCGTGTCATGGGGCTCGGGCTCCTTCGGGGCGACCGGGGCGGACTGAGGGCCCGCCGGGGTGGCACGATTCGGCGCCACCTTACCGGGGGCGAAGAAGAACCCGAGAGTGGGGATCAGATACAGAGCCCACACCGTGACCTGAAGAACGGTCGGGTCCGGCTGGAAGTTGAAGATGCCCTTCAGCAGCGTGCCGTACCAGCTGTCCACCGGGATCTGCGCGCTGATGTCGAACGCCTGGGTGCCCAGGCCCGGCAGGAAGTCCGCCTCCTGCAGATCGTGGAAGCCGTACGCCAGCACGCCCGCCGCGACCACCACCAGCATCCCGCCGGTCCAGGTGAAGAACTTCGCCAGGTTGATCCGCACCGCACCGCGGTAGAACAGCCAGCCCAGCGCCACGGACGTCAGCAGGCCCAGCAGCGCCCCGATCAGCGGCCGTACGCCGTCGTGGGCCGACTGCGCCGCCGTCCAGATGAACAGCGCCGTCTCCAGGCCCTCACGGCCCACCGACAGGAACGCGGTGACCACCAGCGCGACGGTGCCCATCTGGAGCGCCGCGTCCAGCTTGCCGTGCAGCTCCTTCTTCAGGTGCCGCGCGGTGCGCCGCATCCAGAAGACCATCCACGTCACCAGGCACACGGCGATGACCGACAGCGAGCCGCCGAGGGCCTCCTGTGCCTGGAACGTCAGCGTCTGCGATCCGAACTGGAGCGCCGCGCCGAACGCGAACGACAGCACCACGGCCAGTGCGATGCCGAGCCAGACCGGCCGCAGCGCCTCCCGCCGGCCCGTTTTGACCAGGTAGGCGATGAGAATGCAGACCACGAGGCTGGCTTCCAGGCCCTCGCGCAGACCGATCAGGTAGTTGCCGAACACGTCGGTTCCTCCCCTTCCTTCGTTGAACTGACGATGCCCGACGGGTCAGGCGAACAGGGCCCGGCCCCACCAGTCGTCCGCGTCCCGGACGCCCGGCGGCACCGCGAACAGCGCCGAACCCACGTGCTGGATGTATTCGTTGAGGGCGTCATTGGCCGCCAGCTGCTTCTGGAGCGGAACGAAGCCATGGCGGACATCGCGCTGGTAGGCGAGGAAGAACAGCCCCGCGTCCAGCCGCCCCAGGCCGTCCGTACCGTCGGTGAAGGAGTAGCCGCGGCGCAGGATCCGCGCCCCGCCGTTGGAGTCCGGGTGCGCGAGGCGGACATGGGCGGTCGGCAGCATCGACTTCAGATGCGGCTCGTCCCGCTCCTTCTTCTTGCCGACCGGGGCGCCCTCACCCTTGTCCCGGCCGAAGATCTCCTCCTGCTCCTGGAGCGAGGTGCGGTCCCAGGTCTCGATGTGCATCCGGATCCGCCGCGCGACGAGATACGAGCCGCCGGCCATCCAGCCCGCGTCGCCCTTGGCGTCCTGCTCGCCGACCCACACATGCTTGTCCAGCGCCGCACGGTCGGTGCCCGCGATGTTGCGGGTGCCGTCCTTGAAACCCATCATGTTGCGCGGCGTCTGGGCGTCCGGCGTCGTCGAGGACGTCTTGCCGAAGCCCAGCTGCGACCACCGGATCGCGATCTTGCCGAAGCCGATCCGCGCCAGGTTACGGATCGCATGCACCGCCACCTGCGGGTCGTCCGCGCAGGCCTGCACGCACAGATCGCCGCCGCTGCGCGCCTTGTCGAGGTTGTCGCCGGGGAACTTCGGCAGATCGACCAGCGCCTGCGGCCGCCGGTCCTTGATGCCGAACCGGTCCTTGCCGTCCTTCTCGAACAGCGTCGGGCCGATGCCGAAGGTGAGGGTGAGCCGGGACGGCGGCAGGCCCAGCGCCTCGCCGGTGTCGCCCGGCGGCGCCTCGGCCAGTCCGCCGACCGCGCCGTCGCCGACCGCATCGCCCGTGGTCATCCGCGCCGCCGCCTTCGTCCACGCCTTCAGCAGCGCGATCAGCTCGTCGCGGTCGTCGGTGGTGACATCGAAGGAGGCGAAGTGCAGCCGGTCCTGGACGGCGGTGGCTATCCCCGCCTGGTGCTTGCCGTGGAAGGCCACCGCGGAGCCCGCGGTGGCGTCCGCGCCGGCCGGCTGGGCGTCGCTGCCGGTGCGCAGCGCCGCCGCCGTACCGCCGGCCGCGACCGCGCCGAGCGCCAGCCCCGCGCCGCCCCAGCCCAGCAGTGACCGCCGCGAGGGCACCTGCCCGGCCGCGCTCTCGTTCGTCTCGTCATTGGACATGTGAAGACCCCTCGACCCCTGTGACTGACCCTGGCTGACGTGGACTGACCTGTTGTCCGTGCCGGACTACTTGGATTCGGCCACTGTTGCGGCCAGCTTCGACAGCGGCTCGGCCAGCGCGTTGACGCTGTCGGAGAGCGTCTTGGTCTCGCCCTTGCTCACCGTGTCGTAGGAGACGAAGCCGTCGGCCGACTTGCTGTCGCGGTGCTTGTCGAGCTGTCCGAAGATCGCCTTGAACTGCTTGTCCAGCTCCTTGACCAGCGCCGGGTCCTTCTTGGCGGCGACCGGCTTCAGCAGCTCGTACGCCTTCTGGGCGCCCTCGACATTGGCGTGGAAGTCGATCAGGTCGGTGTGGCTGTAGCGCTCTTCCTCACCGGTGACCTTGCCGGTCGCCACCTCGTCGAGCAGCTCCTTGGCGCCGTTGGCCATGGTGGTCGGGTTGATCTCGGCCTTCCCGACCCGCCCCTGCCAGTCCTTCAGGTCCTTCATCAGCCGGCCGGCCAGCTTCTTGTCGTCCCCGGAGATCTTGCCCTTCTCCCACAGGGACTTCTCCAGCTTGTGCCAGCCGGTCCACTCCTGGCCGTCCGACAGCCCGTCCTCGCGGACATCGACCTTCGGGTCGATGTCACCGAACGACTCGGCCACCGGCTCGGTCCGCTCCCAGCCCACCCGCGAGACCGCGTACGCCTTCTTCGCGGCCTTGACGTCCCCGTCCTGCACCGCGTCGGCGAACTTCTGCGCCGCGGGGACGGTCAGGTCGGCCTGCTCCTGGGCGTACTTGCGGTACGCGGCGACCGCGGCGTCCAGCTTCGGGTTCCGCTTGACCGCCGCGCCCTTGCCGCTCGCGGTCACCTTCTGGCGGATGCCGTGGCCCTTCATGCCGGGCTTGCACGCGACCTCGTACGTACCGGCCTTGATCTCGGCGGTGATCTGCACCGAGGTGCCGGGACCGATGTTCTCCCGCTCGGTCACGATCCGGTCGCCGGGTGCGTAGACGTACATCTCGGTCACCATGGAGCCCTTGTTCTGTACCTCGAACTGCACATGCCCGGCCGGGAACTCCTTGGCCGAAAGCGTGCACTCGCGGTCGGTCGCGGTCACCTTGACCGCGCCCTTGCCGCCCGTGCTCTTGCCGTCGCTCTTCTCGGCGCAGCCGGCGACGGCGGTCAGGGTCGCGGCCACGGCGATGGCGGCGACGACGGGGGAGCGGTGGGCTCGCATACGGACTCCAGGCGGGCTCGGGCGGTGCAAAAAACAGGGGGCGACACTGAGGGCCGCCACTAAGGCAGCCCTAAGTTATCTGAGGCTTACCTGCTTCTGCCCACCCTGTCCAGTGATCCCGCTCTCATGGACAACGACCCCATCACGAATTGACGCGACCCCGGTCACGGAATCGTCATCGGCCGGTCAAGGTAAGGAGCACTGCTGGCGACGACTCATGACCGGCGATTTTCGGACAGCGGGCTGCCGAGAAGCGCGGGGTCCATGGCGCCGGTGCCGCACATGATCGCAAGCGGGGGAAAGCGTGCTGTTGAATACGGACATGAGCGATACGGGTGGGACGGAGGCGGGTGTGACCGCGACGGGACCGACGACGCTGCACGTACTCCGGGTCTTCTGCGGCAGCGGGGACCGGGGCGGCAACCTTCTCGGCGTCGTACGCGACGGCGCCGCCCGGCCCACCGAGGCGGACCGGCAGGCCCTCGCCGTCCAGCTCGGCTTCAGCGAGACGGTGTTCCTCGACGACGAGGCCCGCGGCGTGGCCGACATCTACACCCCGAGCGCCCGGCTGCCGTTCGCCGGGCATCCGCTCGTCGGGGTGGCCTGGCTGCTGCGCCACCTCGGGCGCCCGGTGGCGGCGCTGCGGCCGCCTGCCGGTGAGGTGGCGGTCGCCCACGACGGGGAGTTCACCTGGGTGCGCGGCCGCCCGGAGTGGGTGAGCGGCCGCCGGACCGAGGAGTACGAGTCCCCCGGCGAGATCGATGCGCTGCCCGCACCGCCGCCGGGCGAGGGCTGGCTGTACGCCTGGGCCTGGCGGGACCGGGAAGCGGGCGGCGTACGGGCCCGCGCCTTCCCGCGCCGCGGCGACGGCATCGACGAGGACGAGGCCACCGGCGCCGCCGCGCTGATGCTCACCCATGAGCTGGGCCGCGCCCTCGACATCCGCCAGGGCGCCGGCTCGCAGATCCTGACCCGGCTGCGGCCGGACGGCGCCATCGACCTCGGCGGCCGCGTCGCGCTCGAAGAGGTCAGGGAGATCCGATAGGGCCTACGGCCCACCCGGCAGGCCCCGCGCGCTCCTCACGCGCTCAGCGGGAACTCCTCGCCCAGCTCCCGGAAGACCGCGCTGTTCAGCGCGAACGCGCGCTTGCACTCGTCGACCACCCGCTGCTTCTCCAGGTCGTCGACCGGCAGGGCGTCCAGCAGCTCGCGGTATTCGCGCTTGAAGGCGGCGGGGTTGCCTATGTCCGCGAAGACGTAGAACCGCACGCCGTCGCCCTTGCGCGCAAAGCCCCAGGTCTTCTCGGCCGTACCGCGGATGATCTGGCCGCCGGAGAGGTCACCGAGATAGCGGGTGTAGTGGTGGGCGACATAGCCGGCCGGCCACTCGCGGGCGCAGGTGCGGACGCGGTCGGCGTAGGCGGCGGTGGCCGGCAGCGGCTCCAGGTCCGTGTGCCAGGACGGGCCGCCCAGGTGGGTGAGGTCGCGTTCCAGCTCGGCGGTGCGGGCGAGCTCGGGACGGATGAAGGGGCCCGCCACCGGGTCGCCGGCGAGCGGCGGGGAGGTCTCCTCCAGCGCGCGGTAGACGAACCACAGCTGCTCGGTGTAGCGCCGGTAGGCCGCGACCCCCAGTCGGCCGCCGAGGAGGTCGCTCATGAACGAGGAGTTCTCGGCCTCGGTGTGCTGCTCGTGCGAGGCGGTGCGGATGACCGTCGAGAAGGGTGGGGATGACGGAGTCGGGCTGGACGCTTCCAAGGCGGGCCTCCGGGGCCGAAGGAGCGGATGGGAACAGGACGTCAACCCGTTCCCGACAACCTGTCGGTAACCAGCCTACCCCTGTTCCCGACGCCCTGTCGGTAAAAATTCGGCCCCGCTTGCGTCAGGGAAGCGTGAGGATCTCGGTCCCCGTCTCCGTGACCACCAGGGTGTGCTCGAACTGCGCGGTCCGCTTGCGGTCCTTGGTGACCACCGTCCAGCCGTCCTCCCACATGTCGTACTCGTGGGTGCCCAGCGTCAGCATCGGCTCGATGGTGAAGGTCATGCCGGGCTTGATGTCGGTGGTGTGGTGCGGGCTGTCGTAGTGCGGAACGATCAGGCCGGAGTGGAAGGCGGAGTTGATGCCGTGACCGGTGAAGTCGCGGACGACTCCGTAGCCGAAGCGCTTGGCGTACGACTCGATGACCCGGCCGATGATGTTGATCTGCCGGCCCGGCTTGACGGCCTTGATCGCGCGGTGGAGCGCCTCGCGGGTGCGCTCCACCAGGAGCTTCGACTCCTCGTCCACCTCGCCGCACAGGTAGGTGGCGTTGTTGTCGCCGTGCACGCCGTTGATGTACGCGGTGACGTCCAGGTTCACGATGTCGCCGTCCTTGAGGACGGTCGAGTCCGGGATGCCGTGGCAGATGACCTCGTTGAGCGAGGAGCACAGGGACTTGGGGAAGCTGCGGTAGCCGAGCGTGGACGGGTACGCGCCGTGGTCGCACATGAACTCATGGGCGACCCGGTCCAGTTCATCGGTCGTCACGCCCGGCGCGATGTGCTTGGCGGCCTCCGCCATCGCCTGCGCGGCGATCCGGCCGGCGATCCGCATCTTCTCGATCGTTTCGGCGCCTTGCACCTCGGGCCCGGTGTACGGGGTCGGTGCGTCCTTCCCGACGTACTCGGGGCGCGGGATCGAGGCGGGGACGGGGCGGGTGGGGGAGATGGCCCCCGGGACAAGAAGCGACTGGCCAGACATGCCAGCGAGTGTATCCGCGGGCTGTCGGGCAGGATGGCGGCACCGGAATTACCCACAGGAGGCGGCAATGGCGCTGTTCAAGAGGCGTACGGTCGGCAAGCCGGGCGAGTGGTACTACTGCCTCAATCACCAGGCCGTCGAGGAGGGCCCCGAATGCCGGGCCGCCGACCGCTTCGGCCCGTACGGCACCCGCGAGGAGGCGGCGCACGCCATGGAGACGGCGCGGGAGCGCAACCAGGAGTGGGAGACCGACCCCAGGTGGCATGACAAGGGCGGGGACAAGGGTGAGGGCGAAGGGGAGGGCAAGGGGGACGGGACTTCCTGAGGGGCTCGGGGCGGTCTCAGGGGGCGCCGGGGGACGTCAGACGTAGGACGTCGTCGCCCCCGGTCTCGCCCCCGGTCTCCTCACCGGCCCCGCCTCCGGCCGCCCGGCGTGCGCGCAGTGCCCGCGCATGCTCATTCGTCCTGGCGTCGTACGCCATCAGCTTCGGCAGGGTGAGCGCCAGCAGTCCCACCGCGCCGAAGCACAGGGCCCCGCCGGCCCAGACCGCGGTCCGTACGGAGGTCAGTGCCGCCATTCCGCCGATCCGGAGCTGGCCCAGCTGCGGGCCCGCCGAGTACGACAGCAGCTCGATCCCGGCCAGACGGCCGCGCAGCTCGTCGGGGATGGTCTGGTTCCACATCGCCGAGCGGAAGATGCCGCTGATCATGTCGAAGGAACCGGCCAGCATGAGGCACAGCAGCACCAGCCAGACGTGGTGCAGCAACCCGGCCGCGGCAACCGCCAGGCCCCAGCCGGCCGCCGCCAGTGCCACGGCCCGCCCCTGCCGGTGGACGTGGGACGTCCAACCACTGGTCAGGCTCACGAGCGCGGCCCCGGCGGGCAGTGCCGCATACATCAGGCCCAGCGCCCAGGGGGCGTGCAGGTCGTCGGCGAGGAACGGGAAGATCGCCAGCGGAAAGGCGAAGAGCATCGCGGTCAGGTCGAGGGCGTAGGTGCCCAGCAGCTCCTTGCGGCTCCAGGCGTAGCGTGCGCCCTCGGCGATCCCGCGCAGCGACGGTTTGACGGCGTCGTGCGAGGCGGGCGCGGGCGCCAGCCGCAGCGCGAGGGGTACGGAGAAGGCGAAGGTGGCCGCGTCGGCGGCATAGGCCCAGCGCACCCCGGCGTAGGCCAGCAGCCAGCCGGCCACCGCGGGGCCCGCGATGGTGCCGAGCTGCCAGCGCAGCGAATTGAGCGCGGCGGCCGCGGCGAGCTGGTCGTGCGGGACGATCCGCGGCACGAGTGCGTCCAGCGCCGGCCGCTGCAGACCGGTCAGCGCGCTGGACACTGCGGCGAGGGCATAGAGCGGCCACACCAGAGGGTGCGGCAGCAGGCTGTTGAGCAGCAGGAGCAGGGACATCAGGCCGAGCGCGACCTCGGTCCAGATGATCAGCCGGCGGCGGTCCAGGGCGTCGGCCAGTGCGCCGCCGTAGAGGCCGAAGACGATCAGCGGGACGAGTTCGACGGCGCCCAGCGAGCCGACCGCGAGCGTGGAACCGGTCAGCTCCTTGAGCTGGAACGGTACGGCGACGAAGGTCAGCGAGCTGCCGAAGACGGTGATCACGCCGGCACACCACAGCAGCCGGAAGTCGCGGGAGGAACGCCAGGGGGCCAGGTCCGGAAGGAGGGCGGCCGCGCGGCGACGAGCAGGTGATGGGGGGTGGTCGGAGGTCACGGGCCACCATCGTGCGCAGCCCTGCCGGGCGCCGCAACGGATTTACCGATGATCTTGCGTGAAGGCTCCGCCCTTCAGGGCGAGGAGGAAACGCATCTCAGGGCTGCTCTGACCCGCAGGTTCGAGCGGACGGTGTTGCTGCTCGATGTACCGGCGGATGATCGCGAGCGGTGCGACTGCGCATGCAGCGGAGAACGGTCGGACAACCGTGGCAGGAATCTCCGGACTTCAGGCCGGGGCACGTCAAGGTGCGCCGCTCACCGTCAAGGTGCGCCGCTCACCACCGGGGCGGCGGTGGCGCCATCAGCTGGTCGGCGAGGCGGGCCAGCCGGTCGCGGAAGCGGCGCCGCGGGGTGTCGCCCAGCGGGGCGGGCAGGCTGTTCTCGCCGGCGGCCGCGCTCACCAGATGCTGCAGCGTGTCGAGGCCGAGGTCCTGCCCCTGGTCGTTCCCGGCATCCGCCGCGGCCAGCGCGTCATGCGCCAGGGAGTGCAGATCGCGGTCGCCGCCGTCCAGTGCGAGCACCGTCGCGCCGTTGCGGCGGGCGTCGTGCACCCGCTCCAGCAGCCCGGCGCCGGGCTGCTCCGGTGTGACGACGAGCAGCGTCGCGCCGCGCCCGGCGGCCTCCAACCGGCCGAGCCCTACGGACAGATGGGCCGGTGCGTCACCGGGGACGCGGTGCCGTACCAGGGTGGGGGACAGCTCCGGCAGGCCCGACCAGGCGGCCTCGTCGTCCAGGTGGGCGGCCATGTGCCAGGGCTCGTAGGTGGCGCTGCCGACCAGCAGCAGCCCGCCGTCGTGCGCGGCGACCGAGGCGCGCAGCGACCCCGCGAAGCGGCGGGTGGACTGGATCCACTCGGTTCCGGCGAGCACCTCGCGCAGCAGCGCGACCCGTACGGCATCCATGGGGCCGCATCCTGCCGCGGGCTGCCGGTGCGGCGTCGTCGAATCCGGGGGCGTCACCCGTACGGGCTCAGCGCACCGGTGGCAGCCCGGCGGCGGTGAGCCGACGTCCTACCTCCGCCACCGCCTCCTCGCTCAGCGGAATCTGCGGGAAGGCGGTGGCCCCGTGGTCGATCACACCGAGGAGCCACAGGGCCGCCTTGAAGGAGCCCAGCGCGGCGGAGCTGCGGCCCATCGCGTCCTCCGGGCCGATGCCGGTCATGGAGAACAGCGCGACCAGGCGCTCCTGTTCGGCGGCCGCCTGCGCCCAGTCGCCGGCCCGCGCGGCTTCGTAGAGCCGTACATAGCCCGCCGGGTCGACATTGCCGATGCCCGGCACGACGCCGTCGGCGCCCGCCAACAGGGTGGCATCCACGGTGAGTTCGGATCCGGTGAGGACCGAGAAGGCGGGCGCGGGGCCGCCGCTGCGGGCGGTGCGGCCGCCGAGGGCGACCAGCAGCCGGCGCAGCGCGCCCTCGTCGCCGCTGCTGTCCTTGAGGCCGGCGAGCGTGCCGTCCTCGGCCAGCTCGCGGACGAGGGGGAGCGGCAGCTTGTGGTGGACGGCCATGGGGATGTCGTACGCGAAGAGGGGCAGGCCGGCGGCCGACCGGATGGCGCGGAAGTGGGCGGCGATCTCGCGCGGGTGGGTGCGCGTGTAGAAGGGCGCGGTGGCGACCAGGGCGTCGGCGCCCAGCCGGGCGGCGGTGCCGGCGTGGTCGAGGACCCGTGGGGTGGCGGTGTCGATGGCGCCGGCGAGCACCGGGACCCGGCGGTCCGCGGCCTTGACGACGGTTTCCAGGGCGGTGGCGCGGTGGGCGTCGGTGAGGTAGGCGACCTCGCTGGTGGAGCCGAGCGCGAACAGCCCGTGGACGCCGCCCTCGACGAGGTGGTTCACGAGGCGGGCGAGGGAGGCGGTGTCGACCTCGCCGTGCGGGTCGAGCGGGGTGCAGACGGGCGGGATGACGCCGCGCAGCGGTGCGGGGAGTGCCATGGGGGCTCCAGCGGCCAGGGTCGGCGAGAGCGGTCGGCTGCAGCGGTCAACCGCAGCGTCAACCGCAGCGGTCAACGAAGCAGGGGTCGGACGTGGGACAGGGGATGTCCTATGACGGGGTCACCGGGTTCCTCCGAGGAAGCCCCAGCCTTCAGGCCGGGGTGGGGGTACCTCCCGCTTGCGGGGGAGAATCGGACTCCTGCGGAGCAGGGCAGAGGTAGCCGGATCGCCGCCAGGGCGGTCCGGCGTCCACCCCGTGACGGGGTGAGCAAGCCCACTTCAAAATAGGGCAGGTGCACCGGCGGCCGTGTCAGGACTCGCGGACCGGCGGGGGTGAACAGGCCGCCGGCGGCTGGGCATTCGCGGGAGAGGGAGAGTGACCCATGGCACGAGGCACGATGGCGGAGGGCGTCCAGGCGCGGATCAAGCAGCTCATCCTGCAGAACAGACTGGCGCCGGGCGACCCGCTGCCCTCGGAGACCGAGCTGGTCCATCTGCTCAACGTCAGCCGTAACTCGGTCCGCGAGGCGCTCAAGGCGCTGCAGGCCATGCGCATCGTCGAGATCCGGCACGGTTTCGGCACCTACGTCGGCCCGCTCACCCTCGAACCGTTCGTCGAGGGCGTCGCCTTCCGCGCCGCGGTCCGCCACCACCAGGGCGCCCCCAGCCTGTACGAGCTGATGGAGGTGCGCGAGGCGCTGGAGGCCGGGCTGATCCCGTCCGTCGCGCGCAGCCTGCCTCCCACGGACCTGGCCGTTCTGCGCAACCTGGTCGAGAGGATGGCGCTGGAGGCGCGCGGCGGCCAGGTGCTCAGCGCCACCGACCGGGCCTTCCACCAGGCCCTGTACCGCTCGCTCGGCAACCACCTCCTGAGCGAGGTGCTGGACGCGTTCTGGGCGGCGCTGCGGCGGGTGCGCGAGGACCTCTCCGACGACGGCCAGGATCCCCATGTGACCTACCGTCGGCATCTGGCGATCGTCGAGGCCCTGGAGGCGGGCGACGGCGACCGCGCCGTGGTGACCATGCACCGGCACTTCGACGGCATCCGCCGCCGACTGACCGAGTAGCGGCCGAACCGGCCACCGCTGAACCAGCCACCGCCGGGCAGTCCACCGCCGGGTCGCGCCCCGTCGGGTCGTTCACCGCGATTTCACCCGGTGTCGAGGACCCCTTTGCCGACACGAAAACGGGCGATGTCGGGTGCCTTGACGGTCAGTTGGGCCCTCTTTATGGTCGCCGCAGGACAGGGGACATCCTACGTCCGGCCGTTGGGGGTGACCCGTGGTGGACGACAGCTCAGTGCCGTACCGGTCCGGGACCGAGGGGTATACGAGCTTCCGGATTCCGGCCGTGGTGCGGGCGCGCTCCGGTGCCGTGCTGGCCTTCGCCGAGGGGCGGGTCGCCTCGGCCGCCGACTGGGGCGACATCGATGTCGTCCTCAAGCGCTCCCTGGACGGCGGCCGTACCTGGGGCCCGCTCCAGGTCCTCGCCCGCAACGGCACCGGCACCGCCGGCAACCCCGCACCGGTCGTCCTGGCCGGCGGCCGGGTGCTGCTCCTCCAGGTCCACAACGCCGCCGACGCGACCGAGGACCGTATCCGCCGCGGCCAGGTCCCGCCCGCCGACGGCCGCCGCGTCCGGCTCCAGCACAGCGACGACGACGGGGTGACCTGGAGCCCGCCCCGCGAGATCACCGACCAGGCCAAACGCCCCGAATGGCGGTGGTACGCCACCGGCCCCGGCCACGCCCTGAGGCTGCGTCACGGCCCGTACGCCGGACGGCTCGTCGTGCCCGCCAACCACTCCGCCCCGCCCGCCGGTCCCGGGGACACCGGCACCGAGGCCCGCTACAACGGCGGGCACGCCCTGCTCAGCGACGACGACGGCGCCACCATGGGGGTCCCCCCGCGCGAGCGAAGCCGAGCGTGGGGGAGGATCGGCTACACCGACGGCGACACCCACCCCACGGTGGCCCCCAACGAGACCACCGCCGCCGAACTCCCCGACGGCACCCTCTACCTGAACACCCGGACCGAGACCGCCGCGGCCTGGCACCGCGCCGACGCCCGCTCGGCCGACGGCGGCGCCCGCCTCGTCGCCCCCTTCCGCCCGCAGGCGGGCCTGGCCGGACCGGTGTGCCAGGGCAGCCTGCTCTACCTCGCCGACCGCGACGAGCTGCTGTTCTCCGGGCCCGCCCTGCCGGCCGCCCGCGCCCTGCTCACCCTGCGCACCAGCCGCGACCGCGGCCTGACCTGGCGGACCCTGCCCGCCGTCTCCGGGCTGCCCGCCGCCTACTCCGACCTCGTACGGCTGGACCCGGCGAGCGTCGGTCTGCTCTACGAAACCGGCGACTACAGCGCCTACTCGACGATCACCTTCCGCCGCATCCCCGTGGAGGAGCCCGCATGACCAGCAACGACATGCACCGCAGAGCGGTCCTGGGTGGGGCGGCGGCCGTCGCCGCCGGCTTCGCGCTCGCCGGCTGCGGCGACAGCGGCGACGACGACACCGCGCCCGAGGAACGCAAGAAGGGCCAGAAGATCGAGCTGACCTTCTGGTCCTGGGTGCCCGGCATCGACAAGCCCGTCGACCTGTGGAACCGCAAGAACCCCGAGGTGCAGGTCAAGGTCGAGAAGGTGTCGGCCGTCGACGGTGAGCAGTACGCGAAGATGCACGCCGCCATCAAGGCGGGCAACCCGCCCGACCTGGGCCAGATCGAGTTCCCGGTGATCCCCAGCTTCCTCCTGGACAACGGGCTGCTCGACCTCGCCCCGCTCGGCGCCGCCCGCCACAAGGACAAGTTCTTCGGCTGGCAGTGGCAGCAGTCGGTGTTCGGCAAGGGCATCTACGCCATCCCCCAGGCGTCCGGCCCGATGGGCCTGTTCGTCCGTCAGGACCTCTTCGAGAGGTGGGATGTCCAGATCCCCAGGACGTGGGACGAGTACGAGGCGGCCGCCAGAAAGATCCGTAAGAAGGGCGCCTGGATCGAGACGTTCTCCGCCACCAACGGCAACCGCCTGGCCGGTCTCGCCTGGCAGGCGGGCGCCAAGTGGTACGACACCAAGGGCGACACCTGGATCATCGGCATCGACGACGAGCCCACCCGCAAGGTGGCCGACTACTGGGAAGCCCTCGTCAAACAGAAGCTGATCAAGACCATCCCCGACCGGCAGAACGCCTGGTACAAGGATCTGCAGACCGGCGCCATCACCGCCTGGGTGGGCGCCAGTTGGGGCGATGCGCTGCTGGTCGGCAACGCGCCGGGCACCAAGGGGACATGGCGGGCCGCGCCGCTGCCGCAGTGGGAGAAGGGCGGCAAGGTGTTCGCCAACTGGGGCGGCTCGACCACCGCGGTCTTCGCCAAGGGGCACTATCCCAAGGACGCCCTGGACTTCGCGGTCTGGCTCAACACCGACTCCGAGTCCATCGCCCTGCTCATCGACGGCGGCTATGGCTTCCCCAGCGCCAAGAAGGGCTACACCACCGCCGGCCTCGACGTCGACAAGCCGTTCTTCGGCGGCCAGGAGTACAGCAAGATCTTCGCCGACGCCGGGTCGCACGTCGACACCAGCTGGCAGTGGGGCCCCGGCGTCGACACCCTCTACCAGCGCCTGGGCGACGGCTTCACCGAGGCGCTCGGCACCGGCGCCTCCTTCCGCTCCGTACTGAAGAAGGTGCAGGGCCAGACCCTCGCCGACCTCAAGGGCAAGGGCCTGAAGGTGGAGAGCGGCGCGTGAGCCGCGACACCCTCAGCCGTCCGGAGCCGGTCACGCCGCAGAGGAGGGACGTCCCCCGTCCCACGCGCCGCGTCTCGCGCACCGAGGCCCGTAACGCCCGCGCCGCCGCCGGCTTCGTCCTGCCCTTCCTCGTCCTCTTCGGCCTCTGCTTCATCGCGCCGATCGTCTACGCGATCTACCAGAGCCTGCACAAGACCGAACGCACCGGCCCGCTCGGCCTCGGCGGCCAGGAACACGAGGCGTTCGCCGGTCTCGCCAACTACGCGCACGCGCTCACCGACGACCAGTTCCTGGCCGGTTTCGGCCGGGTGCTGCTCTTCGGCGCCGTCCAGGTGCCACTGATGATCGTGCTCGCCACCGCCCTCGCGCTCCTGCTGGAGAGTGCGAGCGCCCGCGGCGTCCCGTACTTCCGCAGCGCCTTCTTCCTCCCGTACGGCGTGCCCGGCGTGATCGCCTCGATCCTGTGGGGCTTTCTCTACGTCCCCGGCATCAGCCCGCTGGTCAAGATCGCCCAGTCCGTGGGCTGGGACGTGGACTTCCTCGCCCGCGGCACCGTCCTGTGGTCCATCGCCAACATCGTCACCTGGCAGTTCACCGGCTACAACATGCTGGTGCTGATCGCCCAGCTCAAGTCCGTACCCACAGAGCTGTACGAGGCCGCGCGGATCGACGGCGCCAACGCCTGGCAGGTCGCCCGGCACATCAAGCTCCCGCTGATCCGGCCGGCGCTCGTGCTGACCGGCGTCTTCAGCATCATCGGCACCCTTCAGCTGTTCGCCGAGCCCAAGGTGCTGCGCCCGCTCGCCTCCTCCGTCGACACCGGCTTCACCCCCAACCTGCACGCCTACAGCCAGGCGTTCGTCGGCAACAACCAGCATGTGGCGGCGGCCGAGGCGGTGCTGCTCGCCCTGGTGGCGTGCGTACTGTCCTTCGGCTTTCTGCGGCTGGTCGGCGGGCGCAAGAAGGAGCGCGGATGACCCGGCCCCTGACCCGGCCCCCGGTCCGCTACCGGATCATCACCGCATCGCTGCTGGCCGTCGCCGCGCTCTACTTCCTGGTGCCGGTCTACTGGCTGATCGTCTCGTCCACCAAGTCCAGCGCCGACCTCTTCGGCACCTTCGGCTTCTGGTTCTCCGACCACCCCAGGCCCCTCGGCAACCTTCTCGACGTCCTCACCTACGACCACGGCATCTACGCCCGCTGGTTCGCCAACTCCCTGCTCTACGCCGGGATCGGGGCGGTCTGTGCCACCCTGCTGTCCGCCGCGGCCGGCTACGCACTGGCCAAGTTCCCGTTCCGCGGCCGGGAGGCGATCTTCAATACGGTGCTCGCGGGGGTCCTCGTCCCGGGCACCGCGCTCGCCCTCCCGCTGTACTTCCTCTTCAGCTCGATGGGCCTGGCCAACACCTACTGGGCGGTGCTGATCCCCAGCGTGGTCAGCCCGTTCGGCGTCTATCTGTGCCGGATCTACGCGGCCGCCGCGGTGCCCGACTCGCTCCTGGAGGCGGCCCGTATCGACGGCGCGGGCGAGGCCCGGATCTTCGGCCGGCTCGGGCTGCGGATGATGACCCCGGCGCTGGTCACCGTCTTCCTGTTCCAGTTCGTGCACATCTGGAACAACTACTTCCTGCCGCTGGTGATGCTCTCCGACTCCGGCCTCTATCCGATCCAGCTGGGCCTGACGTCCTGGACCGGCTTCGCCGACCGCAAACCGGTGCTCTACCAGTACACGGTGGGCGGCGCGTTCTTGTCCGTGGTGCCGCTGATGGTGCTGATGCTGGTGCTCCAGCGGTACTGGCGTACGGGGCTGACGGAGGGCAGCGTGAAGGCGTGACGGGTGCGCCGTGACGGCAGGACCCGTGCGCCGGGTGGGCGTGACAGTATCGCTGTCATGACTACTCCTGACCCTGCTCAGTCCCCGAATGCCGCGACCCGCGCGAAGGCCGCCCTCAAGCGCGATCCCTGGGACCTCCCGGACGTCTCCGGCCTCGTCGTCGGCGTCCTCGGCGGCACCGGCGACCAGGGCCGCGGCCTGGCCTACCGGTTCGCCAGGGCCGGCCAGAAGGTGATCATCGGCTCCCGGGCGGTCGAGCGCGCGCAGACCGCCGCCGACGAACTCGGCCTCGGCATCGAGGGCGCGGCCAACGCCGACTGCGCCCGGCGCAGCGATGTGGTGATCGTCGCCGTGCCCTGGGAGGGCCACGCCAAGACGCTGGAGGCACTGCGCGAGGACCTGGCCGGCAAGCTCGTCATCGACTGCGTCAACCCGCTCGGCTTCGACAGGAAGGGCGCCTACGCGCTCAAGCCGGAGGAGGGCAGCGCCGCCCAGCAGGCCGCCGCCCTGCTGCCCGACTCCCGGGTCACGGCCGCCTTCCACCACCTGTCCGCGGTGCTGCTGCAGGACCCCGGGACCGAGCAGATCGACACCGATGTGATGGTGCTGGGCGAGGCCCGCGCCGACACCGACCTGGTGCAGGCCCTGGCCGCCCGGATCCCCGGCATGCGCGGCGTCTACGCCGGCCGGCTGCGCAACGCCCACCAGGTCGAATCGCTGGTCGCCAACCTGATCTCGGCCAACATCCGCTACAAGGCGCACGCGGGGCTGCGGATCACGGACGTGTGAGGAAGACGGGCGTCTCAGGGCCACGGACGCCTGACGATCACGGACGTCCGAGGCGGTACGCCGTCGCCGCCATGCCGCTGACGGGCACCGGCGGGGCATGGGGGACACTGGGTGGGAATGCCCGATCCCTTCACCCAGGAGTCGACCCCATGCCCCGCCTCGCCCTGCTGGCCCTCGCCGTGTGCGTCCTCGCCGTCGCCGCGGCCGTCGTGTCCTTCGTGAACGGCAGCTTCGTCGGCATCGTCTGGGTCCTGATGGCCGGTGTCTCCAGCAACATGGCGTGGTTCTACGTACGCAAGGCGAAGCTGGAGCGGCAGGCGGCGGCTAGCTGAGCCCGCCGATCTCCGGCACCTGCGGCTCGCCCTGCCAGAACCGGAAGAATGCCTGGCCCAGGCCGGCGTCCCAGCTGGTCACGCCCAGGGCGCGCAGAACGGCGTCGACCACATCGAAGAACACCTGGTTGATCTCCGGCACCCACAGCATCCCGAACACCGCCAGCAGCCCGAACGGCGCGAACGGTTCCACCTGGCGCCGTATCTTCAGCGACAGCCACGGCTCGATCACGCCGTAGCCGTCCAGGCCCGGCACCGGCAGGAAGTTCAAGATCGCGGCGGTGACCTGGAGCAGCGCCAGGAACGCCAGCGCATAGCGGAACGGGCCCGGCACGCCGTCCAGTGCGTGCAGCCAGAACGGCGCGGTGCACACCAGCGCGAACAGCACGTTCGTCAGCGGCCCGGCTGCCGAGATCAGGCTGTGCCGCCAGCGGCCCCGGATCCGGCCCCGCTCGATGAACACCGCGCCGCCCGGCAGCCCGATCCCGCCCATGATCACAAAGGCCAGCGGCAGCACGATGCTCAGCAGCGCATGGGTGTACTTGAGCGGGTTCAGCGTCAGATAGCCCTTGGCGCCCACCGAGATGTCGCCGCCGTGCAGCGCCGTACGGGCGTGGGCGTACTCGTGCAGGCACAGCGACACCACCCAGCCGGACACGACGAACAAGAAGACCGCGAATCCGGTGTTGGCCGCTATGGTCTGGCTCCACACCGCCCATCCCGAAACCGCCATGACGGCGACGAGCGCGAGAAAGACCGGGCTGATGCGGCGGTCCGCGCGCTGAATTGCTGTGGTCATGGTGCCGTGCTCCCGAGTGTCGTGGTGGGCAGCCATGACCGTAACCGCGCGACGGCCTCCGGCGCACGGTCGCGTGCGGCGGCCTCGGACGGAAAACGCCGCGCGGCGGGCGCGGAGTTCCGGGCACAGTGGGACTCAGGGGCGAAATCAGGGGGCGGCCCGCGCCGTATCGGGGACGCGGCGCGGAGATATAGGGGACTTTTCAGGGATGCGAGAGGCGTGAGGGCGCAGTGGGCGGGGCGGCCGTGAACGACAATGGCGCGGTGCGCTACGGAATTCTCGGCATCACGCAGGCCGGCCGGGCCGACGGCACCCCCGTCCCCCTCGGCGGCACACGTCTGCGCGCCCTGCTCGCCGCCCTCGCGCTGCGCCCCGGCCGGGCGCTGTCCCCGGACGTCCTGATCGCCGACGTCTGGGGCATGGAACCGCCCGCCGACGCGCCCGGTGCCCTCCAGGCGCTGGTCGGCCGGCTGCGCCGGACCCTGGGCCGCGCCGCCATCGCCTCGGCCGACGGCGGCTACCGCCTGTGCGCCGAGCCCGACGCCGTCGACCTGCACCGCTTCGAGCGGCTGACCGCGGAGGGCGGCCGGGCGCTCGCCGAGGCCGACCCGGCCCGCGCCGCCGCCCTCCTCGACGAGGCGCTGGACCTCTGGCGCGGCCCGGCACTGGCCGATCTGCCCGATGCGGGCGCGGAAGCGGCCCGCGCCGAGAGCCGCCGCCTGGACGCCCAGCGCGGCCGCCTCGCCGCCGACCTCGCCCTGGGCCGCCCGGACCGGGCGCTGCCCACCCTGACCGCGCTCTGCCAGGACCACCCCCTCGACGAGCCCCTCCAGGCCCTGCGGCTGCGCGCCCTGCGGGCCGCCGGCCGAGGCGCCGAGGCGCTCGCCGCCTACGAGCGGATACGCACCGGCCTCGCCGACCGCCTCGGCACCGACCCCGGCCCCGAGCTGCGCGCCCTGCACACCGAGCTGCTGCACCCCGAGCCGCAGCCGCCCGCCGCGGCCCCCGCCCCGCCCCCCGGCCCCGTGGAACCCCCGAGGGCCCAGCGCCCCGGCAACCTCCGCGCCCGCCTCACCTCCTTCGTGGGCCGCGACACCGACATCACCGCACTGCGCGCCGATCTCGCCGCGCACCGCCTGGTGACCCTGCTGGGGCCCGGCGGCGCCGGGAAGACCCGGCTGTCGCAGGAGGGCGCCGAGAGCGCCGCGGCCGCGGCACCGCAGGCCTGGCCGCACGGCGTATGGCTGGCCGAGCTGGCGCCGGTGGACGACCCCGCGACCGTCCCCGAGGCGGTGCTCACCGCGCTCGGCGCCCGCGAGACCGTCGTGCGCGGTACCGCCGCCGAGGGGCTGCGCGCCGCCGGCGACCCCACCGCGCTGGACCCGCTCGCCCGGCTCGCCGAACAGTGCGCGGGCCGCCGGATGCTGCTCGTCCTCGACAACTGCGAGCATGTGATCGGCGCCGCCGCCGAACTCGCCGAGCGGCTGCTGGCCGAGTGCCCCGGCGTGACGGTGCTGGCGACGAGCCGTGAGCCGCTGGCCGTACCCGGCGAGGTGCTGCGGCCGGTCGAGCCGCTGCCCGACCCGGTGGCGCTGCGCCTCCTCGCCGACCGCGGGGCCGCCGCCCGGCCCGGCTTCCGGATCGATGCCGATGGGGAAACCGCAGCCGCCTGCGCCGAGATCTGCCGCCGCCTGGACGGACTGCCGCTCGCCATCGAACTCGCCGCCGCCCGGCTGCGGTTGCTCTCCCCGCGGCAGCTCGCCGACCGCCTCGACGACCGCTTCCGGCTGCTGACCAGCGGCAGCCGTACGCTGCTGCCCCGCCAGCAGACCCTGCGCGCCGTCGTGGACTGGTCCTGGGAGCTGACCGACGAGCCCGAGCGCGCCGTGCTGCGCCGGCTCTCCGTCTTCGCCGGCGGCTGCGATCTGGCCGCCGCCGAGGAGGTGTGCGCGGGCGCCGGCGTCGACGGGCGCGATGTGGCCGCGCTGCTCGGCTCGCTGATCGACAAGTCGCTGGTGGTGGCGGCGCCCGGGCCCGGCGGCGAGATGCGCTACCGGCTCCTGGAGACGGTGGGAGAGTACGCCGCCGAACGGCTGGACGAGGCCGGCGAACGGGACGCGACCGAGCGCCGCCATCTCGTCGCCTACCGCGAACTGGCCCGTACCACCGACCCGTTGCTGCGCGGCCCCGGCCAGCGCGCCGCGATGGACCGCCTCGAGCTGGAACACGACAATCTGCGCACCGCGCTGCGCCGCGCGGTCGCCGCCTGCGACGAGCACGAGGCGCTCTGCCTGGTCCTGTCCCTGCACTGGTTCTGGTCACTGCGCGACCACCTCAGCGACGCGCGCCACTGGGCGGGCGCGGCCGCGGCGCTCGGCCCCAACCCCTTCCTGGCGCCGTTCGCCGCCGCCCCTGACCTCTTCGAGCGGTCCATCGACAAGCCGCCGCCGATGGACCCCGAGCTGCTCCTCGAGGCCCGCCGCGGGGTCCGCCTGGTGGCGCTCGCCAGCCACGAGAGCGACATCGAGGCGCTGCGCACCCCCGAGATGAGCGAGGAGCTGGCGGGGATCATCGCCGCCTACCGCGCCGGGATGCCGCAGACCTGCCGGATGCCGGGGGCCATGTGGTACTACGCGGTGCTGATCTCCGGCCGGTTCGAGCAGCTGGCGGAGCTGCTCGACGGCGCGGTGCGCGCCAGCCGCGGCTTCGGCTACGACTGGGAGCTCGCCTATGTCCTGCAACTGCGCTCCAAGGTCCTCAACGACCGTGCCGACGCCCTGGAAAAGGCGCTGGCGGACGCCGACGAGGCCTTGCGCATCTTCCGCCGCCTCGGCGACGCCTGGGGTGCCGCCGAGGCGCTGGCGGGGCGCGGTGAAACCCGCGAGAAGCGCGGCGAGTACGGGCTCGCGGCGCAGGACTACCGGGCGGCGATGGGCTGTGCCGAGGACCTGGGCGCGCACGGCCAGACCCTGCTGCTGCGCGGTCGCCTCGGCGGCGTCCTGCTCGAGGACGGCCGGGCGGAGGCGGGGGAGCGGCTGCTGCGCGAGGTCCTGGAACAGGGCAAGGAGACCGGCAGCGGCCGCGATGCGGTGCCGTTCGCACGTCTGACGCTGGCGACGCATCTGGCCCTCCAGGGGCGTACGGGGGAGGCGCGCGCGGAACTGGAGACGGTGCGCGAGGTGTTCGGGTCCCGCGCCCCGGAACTGTTCGTGGGGATCCTGGAGTTGTCGCTGATCTCGCTGGATGTCGACGAGGGGCGCGGCGGGGATCTGCTGCCGAGGTTCCGGGCGGCCCTGGAGCTGACGCGCGACGAGCTGGCGCAGATGGTCGCGCCGGACCTCCAGGTGATCCAACTCCTCACCGGGGCACGGGTGGTGATGGCCGTACGCGGCGAGCGCGGCGGCCTGGACGCGGCCCGCCTGGTGGGGGCGTACGACGCACTGCGGTCCCCCTCGCACGCGCCGCCGATGCCCGTACGGGGCGACCGCAGACGTGCGGAGGAGACCGCGCGGGCGCTGCTGGGCGATGCGGCGTACGCGCGCGGGTACGCCGAAGGCGGTGGCCTCTCACTGGAAGAGGCCACCGCCCTGGTCTGACGCGAGCCGGGCGAAGGGCGGTCCCGCGGGGAAGTCCCCCGCGGGACCCGCGTCAGGTCTTTTTGCGGAACTTCGCGACCGCGAGCGGCATGGCGGCGGCCGTGATGGCGACCGCCCAGCCCAGGGTGACCAGCGTCGGGTGCGTGACGGCACCGTCTCCGGTGATCAGGGCGCGGGCCGCGTCCGCGAGGTTGGACAGCGGGTTGACCTCGGTGAAGCCCTCCAGCCAGTCGGGCATATTCGTCGTCGGCGTAAAGATCGACGAGCCGAACTGCAGCGGCATCAGCACCAGCATCGCCATGCCCTGCACCGCCTGCGGGCTCTTCACGCTGAGCCCGAGCAGGATGAAGATCCACATCAGGGCGGCACCGAAAGCCGTGGACAGCACGATGGCGCCGAGGAGCTGAAGGATCCCGCCGCGGATCTCCAGGCCCAGCAACAGGCCCATACCGAGCAGGATCGCGGTGGCGATCAGCATCCGGCCGATCTCGACGACGATCTTGGCTATCAGGACCGAGGACCGGGCTATCGGCATGGTCCGGAAGCGGTCCATGACGCCGTTGCGGAAGTCCTCGTTGACGCCGGCGCCCACCGCCATGGCGATGTTCAGGCCCATCATCGCCATCAGGCCGGGCACCAGATGCTGGACGTAATCGTGCTGATGGCCCTTGCCGGCGATGGCACCGCCGAAGACGTAGGTGAACAGCAGGATGAAGATGACGGGCATCAGCAGGGCGTCCATCATCGACTGCGGGTCCTGCTTGATCTGCAGGGCGTTGCGCCGCGCCAGCGCGCCGATGTGCCGCAGATTGGCGCGCAGGCCGATCCGGCCCTCGTCGGCGCCCGGCTTCAGGGCGGGCGCCGTCAGCGTTGCGGCACTCATGCCGACACCTCCGCGTAGCTCTGTTCCACGACCTCGTCCGAATCCGTGGTCAGGGATGTCTTCTGGCCCGTGATGGCCAGGAACACCTCGTCCAGGCTGGGCAGATGGGTGGATATCCCGGAGAGCGTGAAGCCCCGCTGCCCGAGCATCCCGATCACGGCGGTCAGTTGCTCGTCGCTGACGATCGGGACGTTGACCACACCTGCGTCGTGGTCGGCGGTGGCGCCCGCGATGCCGTCCAGACCGGCCTGCGCGATGGCGCCGACCATCCGGTCCAGCTCGCCGGGCTCCGTCGGCCGGATCTGCAGCGTCCGCCCGCCGACCTTGGCCTTGAGCTCGTCGACCCGGCCCTCGGCGATCACCCGGCCGCGGTCGATCACCGTCAGCTCGTCGGCCAGCTGCTCGGCCTCTTCCATGTACTGGGTGGTGAGCAGCACCGTCGCGCCCTCGGACACCATCCGCCGCACCTCGTCCCACACCTCGTTACGGGTACGGGGGTCGAGCCCGGTCGTCGGCTCGTCCAGATAGAGCACCGCCGGGCGGGCGATCAGCGAGGCGGCCAGGTCGAGGCGGCGGCGCATTCCGCCCGAGTACTTGGCGGCGGGGCGCTTGGCGGCCTCGGTCAGCGAGAACCGCTCCAGCATCTCGTCCGCGCGGCGGCGGGCGTCCTTGCGGGGCAGATCGAGCAGCCGCCCGATCATGTAGAGGTTCTCCCAGCCGGAGAGCTTTTCGTCGACCGAGGCGTACTGCCCGGTGAGGCCGATCGTGCGGCGCAGCGCGCGGGGCTGGCGCACCACGTCGAATCCCGCCACCACGGCGCGGCCGGCGTCCGGCACCAGGAGGGTGGAAAGGCACCGTACGAGTGTCGTCTTGCCGGCGCCGTTGGGGCCGAGCACACCGAGCACGGTGCCTTCCTGCACGTCCAGGTCCACCCCGTCGACGGCCTTCACATCGCCGAAGTGCTTGACCAGACCGCGCACCTCCACGGCGTTGCCGCCCTTGGTGGTTGTTGTCTTTCGCGTCATGCCCTGAACGGTGCCAGAGGGCACCGACAGCGCACCGACAGGCCGCCGACAGCCGGAGCGACCGGATGTCGGCGGCGGATGAGCTGCCCGTCACCCACGTCGGCCGACGTGGGCCACGGCCGTCAGTGGAACGTGTGCGCCTCCGCGGGGAACGCGCCCGAGACCACCTCTTCGGCGAACGACTTCGCGGCGTCGCCGAGCAGTTCGCGCAGCTCGAGGTACTTCTTGACGAACTTCGGCACCCGCCCCGCCGTCATCCCCGCCATGTCGGTCCACACCAGCACCTGCGCATCGCAGTCCAGGCCCGCCCCGATGCCGACGGTCGGGATGTGCAGGGAGCGGGTGACCTCGGCGGCCAGTTCCGCCGGTACGGCCTCCAGGACGACGGCGAAGGCGCCCGCGTCCTGGACCGCCTTGGCGTCCCGCAGCAGCTGCTGGGCGGCCTCCTCGCCGCGGCCCTGGACGGGGTAGCCGCCGAAGGCGTTGACGGACTGCGGGGTCAGCCCGACATGGGCCATCACCGGGATGCCGGCCGAGACCAGCAGCTCCACCTGGTGCGCGGAGCGCTCGCCGCCCTCCAGCTTGACGGCGCCCACCCCGGCTTCCTTGACCAGCCGGGTGGCGTTGCGCAGCGCCTGCACCGGCCCTTCCTGGTACGAGCCGAACGGCAGGTCGCCGACGACGAGGGCGCGCTTGGTGCCGCGGACGACGGCGGCGGACAGCAGGGTGATCTCGTCCATCGTGACCGGCACGGTGGACTCGTAGCCGAGGTGGCAGTTGCCCATCGAGTCGCCCACGAGCAGGACGGGGATGCCGGCCTCGTCGAAGACGGAGGCGGTCATCGCGTCATAGGCGGTGAGCATCGGCCACTTCTCGCCGCGCTCCTTGGCTGCGGCGATGTCACGGACCGTGATGCGCCGCGAGCTCGTTCCCCCGTACAGGGACTTGTCGACCGGCTTTGCGGCAGGCGAAAGCTGCGTCATGGTGACGGCTCCTGTTCATCATCTCGAGGCACCCTCACGGTGTCCCCGGACTCCCCTCCATGCTGGCACGCGCGGCGCGCGGAGGGGAAGGGTGGTAGGGACATGCGTATGACGGGGCTGTGACCTGCGCGTTCATCGATCCGTCGGCGACACATCGGCGGCGCGGTGCCGACCCGGAAGTGAATTTCATCGATACGGAACGGGTCCGTATCGAAATAAGCGTAGGGTATGTCTCATGACCACCTCCGCCACCCCGCCCGGCGCGCCGCCCGTGCGCCAGGTCTCCGACCGGATCCACCGGCGCCGCTGGGCGATCCTGTCCGTCCTCATGCTCAGCCTGCTGATAGTGGTGCTGGACAACTCCATCCTCAACGTCGCGATGAAGACCATCGCGACCCCGGCCCCGCACGGCCTCGGCGCCACCCAGAGCGAGCTGGAGTGGGCGATCAACTCCTACACCCTCGTCTTCGCCGGGCTGCTGTTCACCTCCGGCCTGCTCGGCGACCGTCTGGGCCGCAAGAAGGTGCTGCTGTCCGGTCTGGTGGTCTTCGGCCTCGGCTCGGTGCTCGCCGGGATGGCCGGCTCGCCCACCGAGCTGATCGCCTTCCGCGCCATGATGGGCCTGGGCGGCGCCTTCGTCATGCCCGCCACCCTCGCCATCCTGATGAACGTCTTCGAGCGCGAGGAACAGCCGAGGGCGATCGGCATCTGGGCGGGCGGCGTCGGCCTGGCCATCGCGATCGGCCCGATCGCCGGCGGCCTGCTCCTGGACCACTTCTGGTGGGGCTCGGTCTTCCTGGTCAACGTCCCGATCGTGCTGTTCGCGCTGGTCGTGATGCTGATCCTGGTGCCCGACTCCAAGGACCCCAGCCCCGGCCGGCTGGACCCGTTCGGCGTGCTGCTGTCCGTCGTCGGCCTGGTCCTGCTGGTCTACGGGATCATCAAGGGCGGCCAGATCGCCGACTTCACCGACCCGCAGGTGCTCGGCACCATCGCCGCCGGCCTGGCCGTACTGACCGTCTTCGTCCTGCACCAGAAGCGCAGCAGCCACCCGTCGATCGACATCGGCTACTTCCGCAAGCCCGCCTTCTCGGCCGCCGTCGGCGCCATCGCGCTGGTCTTCTTCGCGCTGATGGGCGTCACCTTCTTCATCGTCTTCTACGTACAGAGCGTGCGCGGCTACAGCCCGCTCGAGGCCGGCCTGCTGATACTGCCGCTGGCCGCCGCCCAGCTGATCTTCTCGCCGCGGGCCCGGCTCGCCGTGGACCGCTTCGGCGCCCGCGCGGTGTGCACCACCGGCATGCTGACCATCGCGGTCACCATGTCCGGCATGCTGCTGCTGGACACCGACTCCCCGATCTGGATCCTCGAGGTGCTGTTCTTCCTCCAGGGCACGGGAATGGCGCACATCATGCCGCCGGTCACCGTCGCGATCATGCAGTCGCTGCCGCGTGAGAAGGCCGGCTCCGGCTCCGCGCTCAACAACGTCTTCCGGCAGGTCGGCGGCACCCTCGGCGTCGCGGTCCTCGGCTCGCTGCTGTCCACCACCTACCGCGACGGCATCGCGGACAAGCTCGGCGCGCTGCCCGGCATCCCGGCCGCCGCGCGCCACGCGGCCGGCGAATCCATCGAGGCCACCCTCGGCCTCGCCCGCCACCTGGGCCCGGCCGGCCGGGATCTGGTCACCTCCGCGCAGGACGCCTTTGTGCACGCCATGCACGTCACCGCGCTCGGCTCGGCCTCCGTGGCGGTGGTGGGTGCCGTGGTCGTCGCCGCCTTCCTGCCCGGCAAAATGGCACCGGGCCCGCAGGACGCGGAGCCCACCGAACAGCGGAAGGCGGGCGTGCAGGGATGAGCCGGGCGGCGGGAGACTCCGAGGCGGCGGCAGCCGGTGCGCGAACGGACCCGGTGGTCCCCGAGCGCCGCGGCCGACCGCGCAGCGCCGCGGCCGACTCCGCCATCATCGAGGCCGTACTCCGGCTGATAGAGGAGGGCGCCGCCATCGGCGAACTGTCGATGGAGCGCATCGCCCGTGAGGCGGGTGTGGGCAAGGCCACGGTCTACCGCCGCTGGTCCGGCAAGAACGCGCTGATGCTCGACGTCATGCGGTCCCTGGACACGCCGCCCCCGCCGCTGAACGGCACATCCGTACGCGACGACCTGGTCTCCCTGCTGGAGTTCCTGCGCCGCCGCGGACTGGCCAAGCGCAACTCCGCGCTGCTGCGCACGGTCGTCAGCCATGTCCAGGCGCATCCGGAGCTGTGGGAGGAGTACCACGAGACGGTCGTACGGGCCCGTAACGAGGCGCTGCTGCGGGTGCTCCGGCGCGGCATGGCCAGCGGCGAGATCCGCAGCGACCGCGACGTCGAGACCCTCGCCGACCTCTTCGTCGGCCCGATGCTGGCGCGCGCCATCCTTCACCAGTGGAAGGAACTCCCCGAAGGGCTGGCGGAGGACATCGTCGACATGGTGCTGGAAGGCGTACGGCCCGTGCCACGGGCGGCGGGCTGAAACCCGCCGCCGCACCGGTGCGTTGAACACCCGGAATGTCCCGTCCCACATGACCGGACCATGCCTGTTCTGTCACAGCCGCTGTCACGTACCCGCAGAGCGGAACCCCGCCCCGCCGCCATGCCGTCCTCACTGGCGGGAAAGCGCGGCCGCACGGCGCAGCGCGGTTCTAAGAACGTGCATTAAGGCCATCGCCTAGGGTCGGAGACCACAGGCGAGGCGCAGCAGAGCAAGGCAGTGAGGACAGCTACATGGCGCAGGCATATATGACGGAACCGGGACAGGGGCAGGGCCCCGAGCGGGCCGCTTCCCGGGCCGCACGCCTGCGGAACTGGTGGCGCCCGGACGGGATGTGGCGCCGCGGCATCGTGCTGGCGGTGCTCGCCGTACTGCTCGGGCTGCTGATGTTCCTGCACGGCCGGATCCCCAACGACCTGGGAAACCTGGGCAGTCTGCTCGAAACCTTCCTGCCGTGGCTCGGCCTGGGCGCCCTCCTCCTCCTGGTCCTCGCCGTGCTGCGCCGCTCGGCGACCGCGCTGGTCGCCCTCGTCCTGCCGTTCGCCGTATGGCTCAACCTCTTCGGCGGGCAGCTCACCGACAAGGCGGGCACCGGCGGCAATCTCACCGTCGTCACCCACAACGTCAACGCCGACAACCCCGACCCGGCGGCCACCGCACAGGACATCGTCAACTCCAAGGCCGATGTGGTGGCCCTGGAGGAGCTGACCGCCGACGCCCTGCCCACCTACAAGCGTGAGCTGGCGAAGACGTACCCCTACCGCACGGTGGAGGGCACCGTCGGCCTGTGGAGCAAGCTGCCGCTGAGCGACGCCAGGCCGGTGGACATCAAGATGGGCTGGACCCGCGCGCTGCGCGCCACCGTCACCTCCGCCGACGGCAGGAAGGTCGGCATCTACGCCGCGCATCTGCCGTCCGTACGCGTCAAGGTCGAGGCGGGCTTCACCGCCAACCAGCGCGACGGCAGCGCCGAGGCACTGGGCGAGGCGATCGCCGCCGACCCGCTGGAGAAGGTGATCCTGCTCGGCGACCTCAACGGCACCATGAACGACCGCTCGCTGGCCCCGGTCACCTCCCAGATGCGCTCCGCGCAGGGCGCCGCGGGCGACGGCTTCGGCTTCAGCTGGCCCGCCGCCTTCCCGATGGCCCGGATCGACCAGATCATGATGAAGGGGATCGACCCCATCGCCGCCTGGACGATGAAGGCCACCGGCAGTGACCATCTTCCGCTGGCGGCATCGGTCAAGATCTGACGTGCCGGGTTGAAGACCAGCCCGGACCTGGGGGCGCCTCCCATCGGTAGCTGGGGGACATCACGCGGGCGGAGTTCTTGTCCCTGGGGGATACCGTTCCGCACGCGGTGCAGGCATACGTTTCTCCCCCGCAAGCGGGAGGTACCCCCCACCCCCTAAAGGGCGGGGCATCCTCGGAGGAAGCCGGTGGCGGGCCCGTCACCTCCCGACCCCCTCTCCTCCCGGGCTTGTCACCTGCCGTTTTCGCGCCGGAATACTGGATCTGCGAGACTTTGTTCCGTAAACGAACTTAAGGTCTCGCCCCGCGCGCCCGCACGCGCGCACCCACCCCTGAAAGGTCCAGGTCCACATGCCCTTGGCTCTGCTCGCTCTCGCGATCTCGGCCTTCGGAATCGGCACCACGGAATTCGTGATGATGGGCCTGCTGCCCAATGTCGCGGACGATCTGGGCACCTCGGTGCCCACCGCCGGCTACCTCGTCTCGGCCTACGCCCTCGGCGTCGTCATCGGCGCCCCGCTGCTGACCGCCCTCGGCTCCCGCATCCCCCGCAAGCGGATGCTCGTCCTGCTGATGGCGGTCTTCACGGTGGGCAACCTCGCCTCCGCCCTCGCCCCCACCTTCGGCCTGCTGATCGCCGGCCGCCTCCTGGCCGGCCTGCCGCACGGCGCGTTCTTCGGCGTCGGCGCCGTGGTCGCGGCCCGGCTGGTGCGCGAGGGCCGCCAGGCGCGCGCGGTGGCCACCATGTTCCTCGGCCTGACCATCGCCAACATCGTCGGCGTCCCCGCCGCGACCCTGCTCGGCCAGCACCTCGGCTGGCGCGCCACCTTCCTCGTCGTGGCCGCCGTCGGCGTCGCCGCCATGGCCTCCCTGGCCCGGCTGATCCCGACGCTGCCGGCCGAGGAACGCACCGGTCTGGCCCGCGAACTCCGCGCCCTCGGCAACCGCCAGGTGGTCCTGGGCCTGCTGACCACCGTCTTCGGCTTCGCCGGCATCTTCGCCGTCTACAGCTACCTCGCCTCGATGATGACCAAGGTGACCGGCTTCTCCGAGACCTCGGTCACCCTCGTCCTCGCCCTCTTCGGCATCGGCATGACCCTCGGCGCGCTGGCCGCGGGCCCGCTCACCGACCGCGCCCTGCGCCCGACCTTGTACGGCTCCCTGGCCGGCCTCGCCCTCGCCCTCACGGCCTTCCACTTCACCGCCCAGGTGAAGTGGGCCGCCATGGTCACCGTCGTTCTCATCGGCGCCATCGGCTTCCTGACCACCACGCCCCTCCAGATGCTGGTCATGAACAAGGCCCACCAGGCCCCGACCCTGGCCGCTGCCTCCAACCAGTCCGCCTTCAACCTCGCCAACGCGGGCGGCGCCTGGGTCGGCGGCCTGGCCCTCGCGGCCGGCTGGGGCTGGACGTCCCCCACCCTGGTGGGCGCCGTCCTGGCCGCCGTGGGCCTGGTCATCGCCGTGGTCGCCGGCCTCCTGGACCGCGACTCCCACAACCCGTCCCGCGTCGTGGCCCGCTCCCATGAACCGGCCCCCGCACCGGCCGAACTCGGCTGATCCCGTAGCCCCGAACCCCGTATCCCCCAACCGCTCAACCCCGGACACCGTGGGCCCCACCCGGCCTACGGTGTCCCCATGCCGCCCACCGCCCTGCACCGCGCCCTGACCGCGCCCCCGCCCGACGGCCTCGCCCTGCGCCCCCTGCCGGACCGCGTGGCCGCCCTGCTGCACACCCTGAACGCCCCGCCCCGGCTGGCCGCCCATCTGCGTGCGGTCCATGACGTCGCGGCCAGGCTCTGCGACTGGGCCGAGCGCGTCCACCCCCAACTGCCCTTCCGGCGCACGGCCGTACTCTTCGGCGCCGCCACCCACGACATCGGCAAGACCCTGCACCCCGCCGAACTCTCCGGCCCCGGCTCCGCCCACGAGGAGGCCGGCCACGCGCTGCTGCTCGCCCACGGCGTCGCGCCCCAACTCGCCCGCTTCGCCCGCACCCACGCCTCCTGGACGGCGCCGGACACCGGCGTGGACGACCTGCTGGTGAGCCTCGCCGACAAGATCTGGAAGGGCAAGCGGGTCGCGGACCTCGAGAACCTGCTCGTCCAGCGGATCGCCGAAGCCGGGGGACAACAGCCCTGGGAGGCCTTCCTCACCCTCGACGACGCCCTCGACGGCCTGGCCGCCAACGCCGACCACAGACTGGCCTTCCAGTCCGCGTACGGGACCGACGTCTCCGCGTGCAGGACCGACGGCGGCGCCTGAACCCTCAACTCCCTTGCTGCACCTGCCCATTGCTAGGCTCCCGATCATGAGCAGTCGGCACCCCCACCCCCACCCCCTCGCCGAGTGGACCGCGCGCAACGCCACCCGCCTTGCCGGCCTCGACCCCGACGCCCCGCTCGACGACCTGGAGCCGCTGCGCCGCCTCATGGGTGGCGCACGGGTGGTCGCGCTCGGCGAGAACTCCCACCAAATCCGCGAGTTCGGGCTGCTCCGCGGCCGTATCCTGCGCTTCCTCGTTCAGGAGTGCGGCTTCACCGTCTACGGCACGGAGTTCGGGGTCGCCTCCGGCCGGGCCGTCGACGCCTGGGTCCAGGCCGGCCCCGGCGACCTCGACGCACTGCTCACGCCCCGGCCCGACGGGTACGCCGGCCAGTCCGCGGAGGGCCGCGACACCCTGCGGTGGCTGCGCCGCCACAACGCCACCGCGCCACACCCGGTCCGCTTCGCGGGCCTCGACGTCCCGGCGGCCGGCGGCTCGCTGGCGCCCGCACTGGAGCCGGTCGCCGACTATCTGAGCGCCGTCGACCCCGGCGCGGTGCGCTACGTACATGCCGCCCTGGAACTGTCCGAGCCGATCGCGGGCGGCTCGGGCATGGCCCCCGCCTACGCCCGCCTCGCCCTGGACCCCGCGGTCCAGGACCGCCTCACCGCCGCGCTCAGCCGACTGCTGAACCGCATCACCGTCATGCGCGAGCTCTACGTCGCGCACCGCGGCCAAGAGGCCTACGCGACCGCCCTGTCGGACGTCCGGGCGGCCTGGCGCACCGACCAGATGCAGCGCGCCATGGCCGAACTCCTCGGCGGCGTGCCCGACATCGCCGACCTCGCATCCCGCGACCGCTACCTCGCCGATTCACTGCTGGACCTGCTCGACCGGTCCGCTCCCGGCACCCGGATCGTGGTTGCCGCGCACAATGCCCACATCCAGCGCACCGCCAACCCCGAGGGCGGGCAGCTCGCCCGTACGCCCATGGGGCTGGCGGTTGCCCGGGCGCTCGGGGCGGACTATGTGTCCGTGGCCCTGACCAGCGACGGCGGCGTCACCGTGGCGAACCGGCCCGACCCGACGCACCCCGCCGGGATGAGCTGCGGCCGGGCGGACGCCCCCGAAGCGGCACCCGACAGCGTGGAAGCGCTGTTCGCGGGCGTACCGGAGGCACCGTCACTGGTGGACACCCGCGCGCTGCGCGAACACGCCCGGCGGCACGGCCTCCCCGAGCCGGTCCGTACCCGGATGGACAACGCCTTCATCCCGGTCCCGGCCCTGGACGCCTACGACGCGGTCATCAGTATCCCGCGCACCACACTCACCGCGGACTTCACCGAGACGCACACCGCGGACGTCGCCGGGTAGGCCACGGGGCCTGGGCAGCGGGACGTGCCCCGGGGATGCGTTCGCCCGCCTCCTCGGCCCGTCCCTAGGCCCCCTCCCGCCACTGGTTCGTGATCGGCAGCCGCCGGTCCTTGCCGAAACCCTTGGCGGAGATCTTGGTGCCCGGCGGGTACTGGCGCCGCTTGTACTCGGCGTGGTCGACCATCCGCAGCACCCGGGTCACCAGTTCCTCGTCGAAGCCCTGCGCCACGATCTCCTCGCGGCCCTGGTCGCGGTCGACATACAGCTCCAGGACGCGGTCGAGGACGGCGTAGTCGGGCAGCGAATCGGTGTCCACCTGGCCGGGGCGCAGTTCGGCGCTCGGGGGCTTGGTGAGGGTGTTCTCCGGGATCGGCGGGGTCTGGCCGCGGTCGGCGGCCGCCTGGTTGCGCCAGTGGGCGAGCTGGAAGATGACGGTCTTGTAGACGTCTTTGATCGGCCCGTACGCGCCTACCGAGTCGCCGTAGAGCGTCGAATAGCCGCACGCCAGCTCGGACTTGTTGCCCGGCGCGAGGACGAGGTGGCCCTCCTGGTTGGAGATCGCCATCAGCGTCGTACCGCGCAGCCGCGACTGGAGGTTCTCCTCGGCGAGGCCGGTCAGCCCCAGCGCCTCCATGTACGAGTCGAACATCGGGCCGATCGGCACCGTACGGAAGGCGAGGCCGGTACGGCGCGCGAGGTCGGCGGCGTCGGTGAGGGAGTGGTCCGACGAGTAGCGGGAGGGCATCGCGACGGCGTGGACGTGCGCCGGGCCCAGCGCGTCACAGGCGATCGCGGCGACCAGCGCGGAGTCGATGCCGCCGGACAGCCCGATGACGACGCTGTTGAAGCCGTTCTTGGCGACATAAGCGCGCAGCCCGACGACCAGCGCGGTGTAGATCTCCTCGATGTCGCCGAGCCGTTCCGCCTCGCCGCCGAGCGTCTCGGGGGCGTACGGCGGCAGCGGGTCGGGGGTCAGGACGGCATGGTCGACGCGCAGGCCGTCGTCCAGGACGCCGGAGGGCGCCTCGGGCGCCGCGTCCGGGAGTTCGAGGTCGACCAGGACACAGCCCTCCGCGAACTGAGGTGCCCGCGCGATCACCCCGCCGTCCTTGTCGACCACGATGGAGTCGCCGTCGAAGACCAGCTCGTCCTGCCCGCCGATCATCGCCAGATAGGCGGTGGTGCAGCCGGCCTCCTGGGCCCGCTTGCGCACCAGCTCCAGCCGGGTGTCGTCCTTGTCCCGCTCGTACGGCGAGGCGTTGAGGGAGACCAGCAGCCCGGCGCCCGCGCTGCGTGCCGCCGGGACCCGGCCGCCCTCCTGCCACAGGTCCTCGCAGATGGCGAGGGCGACATCGACGCCGTGCACCCGGACGACGGGCAGCGTGTCGCCGGGGACGAAGTACCGGAACTCGTCGAAGACGCCGTAGTTGGGGAGGTGGTGCTTGGCGAAGGTCAGGGCGACCTCGCCGCGGTGGAGTACGGCGGCGGCGTTCTGCGGGGCACCGGCCGGCCGCCCGTAGCGCCGCTCGTCCTGTGCGCAGCGGTCGAGATAGCCGACGATCACCGGGAGTTCGCCCAGCCCCTCGGCGGCCAGCCGGCCGGCCAGCGAGCGCAGTGCGGCGCGGCTCGCCTCGACGAAGGACGAGCGCAGCGCGAGGTCCTCGACGGGGTAGCCGGTCAGCGCCATCTCGGGGAAGGCGACGAGGTGCGCGCCCTGGTCGGCGGCGTGCCGCGTCCAGTGCACGATCGTCCCGGCGTTCCCGGCGATATCGCCGACGCAGGAGTCGATCTGGTTGAGGGCGAGACGAAGTTGGGCCACGGGATCAGTGTAGTTGACTCTAATCGTCTGAGTGACGCAAAGGGGGGCGGGGTGTCCGAGGGGGAGGCTGGACGTCCCACGTCCGGCCTCCCCTGCCCGGCCTACTTCTTCCGATAGCCCAGGATCGTCATCATCCCCGACTCCGAGTGGTAGATGTTGTGGCAGTGCAGCATCCACAGACCCGGGTTGTCGGCATCGAACTCGACGTTCACGGTGCTGTGGGGCACCACGATCGTCGTGTCCTTGAGCGCACCGCCCTCGCCCAGCGCGAAGGTGTGCCCGTGCAGATGGACCGGGTGATACATCCGGGTGCGGTTGTGGAACGACAGCCGTACCCGCTCACCGGCCTCGATGGGGTAGCGCTGGGACGGCGTGTACGGCTTGTGGTTGAACGCCCAGTTGTACTTCTTCATCGATCCGGTGAGGTGGAAGCGCAGGGTGCGGTCGGCGCCCTGGGACGGCAGCTGTACGGACTCGTCGGCCTTCAGGTCGTGCGCGGTCAGCAGCTTGCCGTCGAGGTTCTCGGGGCGGGCGTCCGGGCCGGGCGCCGCGCCGCCGCCGGTGCGCAGTACGGCCAGCGCGGTGCGGTTCTTGCCCTCGGCGAGCGCGGTGAGCGGGAAGGCGCCGTCCCCGGCGGTGACCAGGACGTCGTAGCGCTCGGCCATGCCGATCAGCAGGGCGTCGGTGGTGGCGTGCCGGACGGGGTAGCCGTCGGTGTGGGTGATGGTCATACGGTGACCGCCCAGCGCGACGCGGTAGGAGGTTTCGCCGCCCGCGTTGATGAACCGGATCCGGATCCGGTCGCCGGGCTTGGCCTGGAAGACCCGCGGGTCCTGGGGGGTGCTGCCGTTGATGAGGTGGTACGGGTGGGCCACATCGCCGGCGTGGCCGCCCAGCAGCTTGCTCGTGGCGCCCCTCAGCAGGCGCGACGGCCCGATGCCGGGCAGCTCGGGCCCGCCCATGTCGTCGTGGCCCATGCTGCCGTGGCCCGTGCTCTCGGAGCGGCCCTCGTGCAGCTGCGCCAGCACCGCGTCCGGGGTGCTGCCGTCCACCCCGTCGACCCAGTCGTCCAGCATCACGATCCACTCCTTGTCGTAACTGAGCGGCTCTTTGGGGTCGTCGACGATGACCGGTGCGTACAGCCCGCGGTCGATCTGCACCCCGGTGTGCGGATGCATCCAGTACGTGCCGGGGTGCCCCGCGATGAACCGGTAGGTGAAGGACGCGCCGGGCAGGATGGGGCGCTGAGTGATGCCGGGCACGCCGTCCATGTCGTTGCGCAGCCGAAACCCGTGCCAGTGCACGGTCGTGGAATGCGGGAGGTGGTTGGCGAGGGTCATCTGGAGCGTGTCGCCCGCGGTGACCCGGATCGGCTTGCCGGGCAGCTCGCCGCCGTACACCCAGGTGCTGACGGTGCGGCCGCCCAGGTCCTGCAGGGTGGGCGTGGCGGTGAACGTGAACTTCCGTACGGTGCCGTCCGTGCCGCGCTCCTTCTCGGCCGCGATGACCTCCGGGCCGTCGGGGCTGACATAGCCGTCCGGGGCGCCGTCGTGGCGACCTCCGTTCTTGCCGTCGGCCACCCCGTCCATGCCGCCGGGGGCGCCGGAGCGGCCGCCGGAACAGGCGGCCAGCAGGCTGCCGCCCGCGACGGCCACACCCGCGCCGAGCACGGTGCGGCGGGAGCGGGACGAGGACTGGGAAGAATCGGGCCGGGGAGATGGCGAAGGCGTACGCATGGGTGGGTTACCTCGTGTCGGTGTCGGTGTAGGTGTCGAAGGTGAGGAGGGCGGTGGCGGAGCGCGCCGGGGTGAACGCGTGCGGTGTCGGCGCCCTGTGCCCGCTCCTGGACGCGCGGCACCGACAGTTGGGCGAGGGGTGGGTGGCGGGGCGGTGGCGGGAACGACCGCAGGCCGGGCGGCAGACGGACGCACAGCGCTGCGAGCAGGACGGTCTCCTCGTGTCCGGCCGCCGGGTGCCGAACGCGGGCGGCGTCACGCGGACCTCTCGCGCCGGGGCGTCAGACTCCCCGCGATTTACCCCCCGGGGGTATCGAGTCCACCTGTCGGGCCGCCTCGCTCCGGCGTGCCGGTCCGCCCGTAGCGCTGTGCGCCCGTATCACCGCATTGCCGTAGACCACCCGCCTATCCTTGGCCTTCCCACGCTTCTCGCGCGCCCGGCGCTCCGACCGACCGGCCGGGTCCACCCGATCCGATCACCAGGATGTCCGTGTCCCCGACCCGCACCGTCCCCGTCCGCCGCCGGGCGGCGGCCGCCCTGCTGCTCCTCGGGGCCGCCGCATACACGGCCTGGGTCCTGGAAGTGGTCCTCGCCACCGGGATCGACCCCGTGCAGGCGTACGTCAGCGAGCTGGCCGCCGCCGATCAGCCGCTCGGCGGGCTCTTCCGCGCCACCGACCTGGCGGCCGGACTGCTGGTGCTGGCCGGTGCCGTGGCCGCCCTGGCCACCCTGGAGCGCGGCCCGTGGACAACGGCGGGCTGGTCCGCGCTCGCCCTCTTCGGCGCCGCCACCGCCCTCGACTCCCGCCTCCCGCTGAGCTGCGCGCCGACCAGCGACCCGGCGTGCGCCGCCCGGGAGACCGCGGGCCTGGTCCCGGCCACCCACACGGCACACGCCATCAGCAGTTCCCTCGCCCTGCTGGGTGCCCTGGCCGCCCTGGTGCTGCTCACCTTCGCGGCCCGCCGTGACGACCGCCGGCCGGCGCTCGCCCGCTTCGGCCCGCCGCTCGTCCTGGCCGAACTCGCCGCCACGCTCTGGACGCTGGCCTCGGTCGCGGCGTTCACCGCGGGCCGGGGCACCTGGGCACTCGGCGCCGGCCAGCGCCTCCAGGTCCTGCTGGTCGCCCTCTACCTCGCGCTGCTGGCCGGGTGCGTGGCCCGGACGGCCGGGCATAACGAACCCAGGAAACCGAAGCGGGAGGCCCGCCCATGACCCCACGCCCCGTACGCGCCCCCGGCCGCATCCGCACCGTCGACGGCATCCCCCTGCATCTGCTCACCGAGGGCAGCGGCCCGCCCTGCATCCTCAGCGGGGGCCTCGGCATGGCCTGGTTCGACTGGGACGAGGTCGCCGCCCTGCTCGCCCCGCACCGCACCGTCATCCGCTTCGACCGCCCCGGCCTGGGCCTGAGCGCCCCGGCGCCGGTGCCGCCCACCCTCATCGCCGAGGCCGACCGGATAGCCCACGTCCTGGACGCCGTCGGCCACTTCGGCCCGGCCACCGTCGTCGGCCATTCCCTCGCCGGCTTCCACGCCGAGGCATTCGCCCGGCTGTACCCGCACCGCTGCGCCGGCCTCGTCCTGGTCGACGCCAGCATCGAGGAGGACCCGCGCCCCCTGCTGCCCCGCGCGGTCCGTACGGCCTGGGCATCCGGCCTCGCCACCACCCTGTCCGCCGCCGGAGTGCCCCGCGCCCTCGGCCCCGCCGCCCGCCGCCTGATCGGCCGCGCCTCCACCGTCGGCAGCCACCCGCCGCACCCGTGGGAGCGCGCCGGATACCGCACCAGCCGGGTGCTGCGCGCCTGCATCCTGGAGAACGCGACCTACCCCTACCAGGCCGCCGAACTGGCCGCCCTGCGGCCCGGCCACCCGCTGCCCGCCGTACCGGTCGCGGTCCTGGCGGCATACGACGGCGGCGAGACCGCCCGCGACCTGCGCTGGCTGGAACGCCAGCGAGCCCTCGCCGCCGAGCTGGGCGGCCGCTGCACGGTCGCCGCCCCGGCCGGCCACCTTGTCATGGCCGATGCACCGGAGTCGGTCGCCCGTGCCGTACTGGACCTCAGCCCTGATCCTTCGAGAGCAGACCGGTGAGCCAGGGGACGTGCTCGCGGCTCACCTCGAGGGCAAGCCATGAGCCGTCGGGGAAGGCGATGTCCACCCGGTCCTTGTGGCGCGGGGGATGCGGCTCGCGCCGCAGGCCGTACCCCCCGCGGGGCAGCTCACCGAGCAACTGCGCCGCTTCCCGTTCCGGCCACGCGGGAGTGCTCAGCAGCAACAGCCGCTGGTCGGTGCAGGCCAGCGAGATCTTCTCGTGCCTGTGGCCGAGGCTGTCCATGGGGCCGGTGCGCGTGGTGATGACGAACCAGCCCGCCGTGCTGTCCCAGCCGCCCTCCCGCACGCGCCCCCGGAAGATCCGGCGGATACCGCGCCAGGTCTGGCTCCACCCCTCCTCCACCAGCCCGGCGGGAAGGGCACACAGCCACATCACGAAGGCCACGGGCAGGAAGATCCGCTGCCATCCCTTGAACCCCGACTTCTCCTCCGCCTGAGGCTTGGCCGTGCGGTAGCGCTTCGGAATGCCTTCCGGAGCCAGTACGTCCAGCCTCACCGGCAGCGCGCCCTGCAGCGTTTCGCCCGGCCGCAGATGAGCGGTGGAGTGCGGGAGGAGCCAGGTCTCCCGCTCCGGGACCACGGGGGTGGGGTGCATGTCTGTCACTCTGTGCCTGCTCTGTCTCTCTGTCTGCCCGGCGCTCAGCCGAAGGTGTCCTCGATGCTGCCCTTGGGCACGCGGTAGGGCTTCGGGGTCTTTGGGCCCTCGCCCTCCAGGTCCCTCACCTCCTCCTTGCCGAAGTGCTTGACCGTATCCTTGGCCGGGGTGCTGAAGTCGCCGGTGAGGCCGGTGGCGGCGCCGATGAGGGGCTTGGAGCCGTGTTTGGCGATCTGCCCGGTCACCATGTGGTGCGCCCACCAGTCCTTGGAGCGGTAGGCGCCCTCGCCCATGGGGCCGCCCGCCTTGCGCAGCGCGCCGGCGGCCGTCTTCGCCTCCTTGAACGCCGCCCAGGTCTTCTTTCCGGCCTTGAACTTCCGGACGGCTGCCATCAGTTTGCGCAGCGTCTCGGCCAGCTTGACGGAGACCCTCTCCACCCGCGCAAGGAAGACCGCCACCTCCGCCTCCGCCACCAGCCCGTCCACCACCGTGGCCAGGCCGAGCGTCAGGATGTCGGTGACCACCATCGCGGCCAGGGTCATCGCCGCCCACTCGACGGCCTCGCGGATGATCTCGACGACGGCGTCCTCGGCGAACTTGCACTCCGCGGCGGCCTGGCTGAGGATCTTGGCGACCTCGCCCATCTCCTTGGCGGTGCCGTCCACTGCCTCGACGATCTTGCCCATGCCGCGGCCGAAGCCGTCGGAGGCATCGCCCTCCCAGTGCTCGGGCAGCGGGCGTGCGGCCTGCCGCAGGCCCTCGGCCACCTTGTGCAGCGTGTCGGCCTGCGCGCGCCACTCCTGTGCGGCGGCGGTGAGCTGCGTCGGCATGCCGGTGAGCTTCTCGAGCTCGTCCCAGAGCCCGATCTTGTCCAGGAACCACCGGATGGCGTCGTCGAGCCCGGCGTCGATGCCGTGCTCCGCGCTGTTGTGGATCTCCGGGATCTCCGGAAGCTTCTCGATCTCCTTGTTCACCCAGGTGTACGCGTCCGAGACCGTCATGCGGGCGCACCCCCGCCGCTCCCGCCGAAGCCCGCCTGAAGGGCGTACTCGTTGGCGACGTAGCTGCCCGCCATGTGCCGCAGGGCCTGAGCCGCTCCCTGGAGCAGCTCGGCGATGTCATGGATGTCCTGCTGCGCCGCGGCGGCGTGCTCCTTGTACGCGTTGTGCAGCTCGTCGGACTCCGGCAGATGGCCGAAGGCTCCCGAGGGGATCTCCACATGCTCCAGTGCCCGCGCGATCCGCGGGACGGCTTCGTGCTGCTGCTCGGTGCCGGATGCACAGTGGAAAATCGCATCCGGGTTGGTCTGGAATCCCTGTCCCATTCCCCGTGTCCCCCTGTCCGGGCCGCCCAGTGGAATCCGTCCCAGAGTAGGAATGCGATGACACGGTCCCTTCAATTCCCGGTCAATGCAGCCCCAGCGGTACCTCAAGACTGTGCCAAGCCCCCCGTTTGCCGCCCCCGGCCGCGCTGACTCTGCCCACTGCGGGAAGGATCGGGGCGAGGGTCACGGACCGGCGGTTCTGCTTCAGGCCAAGGGTGCGTAATGTGACGGTAACCCCCTCACGTGATACTGGTGTGCCACGCCGCGTGATCCCACGCACGTGGACAGGCCGATTGACCTGCAAGGATTGGTGAACCATGGACAAGCAGCAGGAGTTTGTGCTCCGGACTCTGGAAGAGCGCGATATTCGCTTCGTCCGGCTGTGGTTCACCGACGTGCTGGGCTTTTTGAAGTCGGTGGCGGTGGCCCCTGCGGAGCTGGAGCAGGCCTTCGACGAGGGCATCGGCTTCGACGGCTCGGCCATCGAGGGATTCGCCCGGGTCTATGAATCCGACATGATCGCCAAGCCGGATCCCGGCACCTTCCAGATCCTGCCCTGGCGCGCCGAGGCCCCCGGCACCGCCCGGATGTTCTGCGACATCCTGATGCCCGACGGCTCCCCGTCGTACGCCGACCCGCGCTACGTCCTCAAGCGGATCCTGGCCAAGACCTCCGACCTCGGGTTCACCTTCTACACCCACCCCGAGATCGAGTTCTTCCTGCTCAAGGACAAGCCCGTGGACGGCCAGCGGCCCACCCCCGGCGACTCCTCCGGATACTTCGACCACACCCCGCAGAACGTCGGCATGGACTTCCGCCGCCAGGCGATCACGATGCTGGAGTCGATGGGCATCTCGGTGGAGTTCAGCCACCACGAGGGCGCCCCCGGCCAGCAGGAGATCGATCTGCGCTACGCGGACGCGCTCTCGACCGCCGACAACATCATGACCTTCCGCCTGGTCATGAAGCAGGTCGCGCTGGAGCAGGGCGTCCAGGCCACCTTCATGCCCAAGCCGTTCTCCGAATACCCCGGCTCCGGCATGCACACCCACCTCTCCCTCTTCGAGGGCGACCGTAACGCCTTCCACGAGTCCGGCTCGGAGTACCAGCTCTCCAAGGTGGGACGTTCCTTCATCGCCGGTCTGCTGCGGCACGCGGGCGAGATCTCCGCGGTCACCAACCAGTGGGTCAACTCCTACAAGCGCATCTGGGGCGGCGCCAACCGCACCGCGGGCGCCGGCGGCGAGGCCCCCTCGTACATCTGCTGGGGCCACAACAACCGCTCCGCGCTGATCCGCGTCCCGATGTACAAGCCCGGCAAGATGGGCTCGACCCGGGTCGAGGTCCGCTCGATCGACTCCGGCGCCAACCCGTATCTGACGTACGCGGTGCTGCTCGCGGCCGGCCTCAAGGGCATCGAGGAGGGCTACGAGCTCCCGGCCGGCGCCGACGACGACGTCTGGGCGTTGTCCGACTCCGAGCGCCGCGCGATGGGCATCGAGCCGCTGCCGCAGAACCTCGGCGAGGCCATCGAGCTGATGGAGCGCAGCGAACTGGTCGCCGAGACCCTCGGCGAGCATGTCTTCGACTTCTTCCTGCGCAACAAGAAGCAGGAGTGGGAGGAGTACCGCTCCGAGGTCACCGCCTTCGAGCTGCGGAAGATGCTGCCTGTGCTGTAAGCCGATTCATCGGATTCCGCGTGACTCACCCAATTGGCTGCGCTCCGGGCGAAAACAACCGCAGGGGCGTACATGGTGATTTCATGAACACATCGCCGAGGAATCACCCGAAGAAATCCGTTTCCCGAATATTCGCGGTCAGCGTTGCCCTGGGCATCGCTCTTGCAACAGGGGCGGCGACGGCCGCATCCGCCGCGGCCGCGACGCCCGCCTCTCACGAGGGCATGAAGGACAGGACGACCCAGTCGAGCCCGGCCGGGGAGCACGACCGCGGCTCCGGAAAGTACGAGGAGAGCGGCTCCGGAAAGCACGACAGCGGCTGGGAAGCCACCTGGAGCAAGGACAGCAGTCACAGCAGCGGTAAGAGCGGCGGCAACCATGGCGGCGGCGGTGACGACTGCACCGGCGTCATCGTCCTCCTCTGTGCGTGACGGATATCCCGCACGGGCTCGGGCCGGGCGGAAGAGGAGGGCGATGCGCCCGCACGGTTCCTCCTCTTCCGCCCGGCCCAGTGCCTGAAATCGGTATTCGGGGGGCACTCACGGGTACGGAATTTCCCGTACCCGGCCGGCAGTAATGCGATTCCCCCGCTCGCGTCGCTGCCGGCCCGCGCTTTTCCGCCAAGCCGCGACTTTTCCACCGGCCGCTCGGTGAGCGCCACGCCCGGTCCGCCCAGGGGGCGCCGTCCCACGGAAACCGCCCGACTACTGGCCAGAAGCCGCCCCGGTAGAGTCTTCTCAGGTAATCCAGGGCATGAATCCATCCCTGCGCATGATGCCGCCGGTGCTTTGAGCCACCGCGCCACCGAGAGGCTGGACCATGGCACTTCCCGCTCCGCAGGGACGGCGGAGCAGCATGTTCACCCGGCTGCTGAGGCACGGTTTCACCGACCCCTCGGCGGCCGGGCGGCTGCTCGACACCCCAGAGTTCTCCTCCGTACGGGAGGACTCGGTGCTGCTGGAGGCGCTCGGCGGCACCGCGGACCCCGATCTGGCGCTGCTGGGCCTGGCCCGCCTGGTGGAGGCCGTCGGCACCGACGCGCACCAGGAGCTGCTGAGCACGCTGGCGGCGGCCAAGCCGCTGCGCGACCGGCTGCTGGGGGTGATGGGCGCGTCCGAGGCGCTGGCCGATCACCTCGCGCGGCATCCCGACGACTGGCGCTCGCTGGCCACCTACGAGTCCGTCGATCTGCATCCCACCACTCCCGAGTTCGAGCAGGCGCTCGCGGAGGGCATCTGGGGCGAACGGGGCGAGGGCCGCTCGCGCGCGGACGCGCTGCGCGTCGCCTACCGCCGGTGCCTGCTGGGCATCGTGGCCCGCGATGTCTGCGGTACGACCGATGTCGCCGAGGCCGCGGCGGAGCTGGCGGACCTGGCCACCGCCACCATACGGGCCGCCCTCCAGATCAGCTACGAGGAGGCCCCCGGCGATGCGGCGGTCTCCCGGCTGGCCGTCATCGGCATGGGCAAATGCGGCGCCCGCGAGCTGAACTATGTCTCCGATGTGGACGTCATCTTCGTCGCGGAGGGGAAGGAGGGCGTCGACGAGGCCAAGGCGCTGCAGGCCGCCACCCGGCTCGCCTCCCGCATGATGCGGCTCTGCTCGGACGTCACCGCCGAGGGCACGATCTGGCCGGTGGACGCCAACCTCCGCCCCGAGGGCCGCAACGGCCCGCTGGTGCGCACCCTCAGCAGCCACCTCGCCTACTACCAGCGCTGGGCCAAGACCTGGGAGTTCCAGGCGCTGCTCAAGGCCCGCCCGATGGCCGGGGACCTGGACCTGGGGCAGGCGTACGTCGATGCGCTGTCGCCGATGGTCTGGCAGGCCGCCGAGCGGGAGAACTTCGTCGTGGATGTGCGGCAGATGCGCCGCCGCGTCGTCGAGAACATCCCCGCCGACCGCGTCGAGCGCGAACTCAAGCTCGGCCCCGGCGGGCTGCGCGATGTCGAATTCGCCGTGCAGCTCCTCCAGTTGGTGCACGGCCGCATGGATCCCACGCTGCGCAGCGCCAGCACCCTGGACGCCCTGGCCGCGCTGGCGGCCGGCGGCTATGTCGGGCGCCAGGACGCCGCCGCGCTGGACACCGCCTACCGCTTTCTGCGTTCCCTGGAACACCGCATCCAGCTCTTCCGGATGCGCCGTACGCATCTGATGCCCGAGGAAGAAACGGATCTGCGGCGCCTGGCCCGCTCATTGGGCTTGTTTACAGAGCCCGTCGACACCCTCCGCAAGGAGTGGAAGTGGCACGCCAGGGAAGTGCGCCGACTGCATGAGAAGCTTTTCTACCGCCCTCTGCTCGATGCCGTCGCCCATCTGGAGCCCGGCGAAGCACGCTTGTCCGCAAAGGCCGCCGGCCACCGCCTGGAAGCCCTCGGGTACGCCGATCCAATCGCCGCACTGCGCCACCTGGAGGCGCTGGCGTCCGGTGTGACCCGTAAGGCCGCGATCCAGCGGACGCTGCTGCCGGTACTGCTCGCGTGGTTCGCGGATTCCGCCGATCCGGACGCGGGACTGCTCAACTTCCGTAAGGTTTCGGACGCGTTGGGCAAGACGCCGTGGTATCTGCGGCTGCTGCGCGACGAGGGTGCGGCCGCCGAGAACCTCGCCCGGGTGCTGTCCGCCGGGCGGCTCGCCCCCGATCTGCTGCTGCGCGCCCCGGAGGCGGTCGCGCTCCTGGGCGCCACCGACGGACTCAAGCCACGCAGCCGGTCCGCCCTGGAGCAGGAGGTGCTGGCCGCCGTCGGGCGCGCGGACGGCGCCGAGTCGGCGGTCGCGGTGGCCCGCGGGGTGCGCCGCCGCGAGCTGTTCCGGACCGCCGCCGCCGATGTGATCGGCGCGTACGGCACGGAGGGCAAGCCGGCCGAGGCGGACCATGGCCACGCCATCGACGCCGTCGGCTCCGCGGTCTCCGACCTCAACGCCGCCACCCTCGCCGGTGCGCTGCGCGCCGCCGTCCGCGAGCAGTGGGGCGACACCCTGCCCACCCGCTTCGCCGTCATCGGCATGGGCAGGTTCGGCGGCCATGAGCTGAGCTACGGCTCGGACGCCGATGTGCTCTTCGTCCACGAACCCCGCGAGGGCGCGGACGAACAGGAGGCCGCCAAGGCCGCCCAGGCCATCGCCAACGAAATGCGACGGCTGCTCCAACTCCCCTCCGCCGACCCGCCGTTGCTCATCGACGCGGACCTGCGCCCGGAGGGCCGGTCGGGCCCGCTGGTGCGTACCCTCGCCTCGTACGCGGCCTACTACCGCCGCTGGTCGCTGGTGTGGGAGGCGCAGGCGCTGCTGCGGGCCGAACCGGTCGCGGGCGAGGCCGACCTGGGCCGGCGCTTCATCGACCTCGTCGATCCGCTGCGCTATCCGGCCGAGGGGCTGGGTGACGACGCGGTACGCGAGATCCGCCGGCTCAAGGCCCGCATGGAGTCCGAGCGGCTGCCGCGGGGCGCCGACCCGACCACCCACGCCAAACTGGGGCGCGGCGGTCTGAGCGATGTCGAGTGGACCGTCCAGCTGTTCCAGATGCGCCACGGCTGGGAGATCCCCGGGCTGCGCACGACCCGTACCCGCGAGGCACTGGCCGCCGCGCACGCCGCCGAGCTGATCGCCACCGAGGACGCCCAGACCCTGGACGAGGCCTGGGTGCTGGCGGCGCGGGTGCGCAATGCGGTGATGCTGGTGCGTGGCCGGCCCGGCGACACCTTCCCGGTGGACGGCCGGGAGCTGGCGGCGGTCGGCCGCTACCTCGGCTACGAGGAGGGCCACGTCGGGGACATGCTCGACGACTACCGGCGGATCACCCGGCGGGCGCGGGGCGTGGTGGAGGAGCTGTTCTACGAGGGCTGACCGGCCGGGGTGGGCCTGCGCGGGCTGACCTGCGCGGGCGGATCTGCAAGGGCTGACCGGCCAGGGCCGGCCCGCGCGGGCCGGCCGCCCCGTTCACGCCTCCAGTAGCCCCCGGCAGTGCGCGAGGAACCCGGTCAGCGTCAGATCGAAGGCGTGATCGGCGCGGTCCGGGCCGGTCGCCTCCTGGGCCGCGGCCAGCCGCGGCGCGCCGACGTCCGCGGAGACCTCCCACATCGGCTCCGGCGCCGACATGTCCAGCGCCGAACCCAGCACGATGTTGTCCAGGCCCGTGATGACGGCCATCACGGCGGCCGGGGCGAAGCCGGCGTCCAGCAGCAGCCCGGCCACCCGGTCGTACTGCGCCAGCGCCCTCGGGGCCCGGATCGGCGACGTCATCAGCATCGGGATCGCCCGCGGGTGCGCGGCGAACGCGGCCCGGTACGAGCGCGCCCAGGCCTCCAGCGCGATGTCCCAGCGGGCGTCACCCAATGTGCCCGGGTCGATCGCATCGGTGACGCGCTCCCGCAGCAGCTCGACGACCCCCGCCCGGCCGTCCACATGGTGATACACCGACGCGGTCTGCACCCCGAGCCTGCGGGCGACCTCCGGGACGCTGAAGTCGCCCTTCTCGTCGACGAGTTCGAGCGCCGTCGCACCGATGCGCTCCTTGTCCAGCAGGGCCTTGCGCGGCCGCCCCATGGTGTCCCCTCCCGACCGACCCCGCCGCAGGGTCTTCCCGAATCGTACGGCGAGGGGTACCTTCCCAAAAAACCGAAAGCCTTTAGGTTTTTCGAGCGGTCACGCTGCCGTCGCCACCCCGTACGTGCCGAGCCGCCGCCTCTCTCCCTCTCTCCGTCCGCAGAAGGGCACCGAGTCATGGCCGTAGAGTCCGAGTCCCGCAACGGGAGCGCGCAGCAGACCGCACCACCACCCGCCGCCGGCGAGGCCCCCACGCTGCGCCGCGGCACCCTCGGCGTCGCCGATATCGCCTTCTTCGTCATCTCGGCGGCCGCCCCGCTCACCGTCATGGCGGGCACTTCCCCGCTCGCCATCGGCGCCGGCGGCGTCGGCGCACCCGTCGGCTATGTCCTGGCCGGCGCCACCCTCGCCCTCTTCGCGGTCGGCTTCACCACCATGGCCCGCCATGTCCGCAACGGTGGCGGCTTCTACGCCTTCATCACCCGCGGCCTCGGCCGCCCGGCCGGCTTCGGCGCCGCAACCGTGGCGCTGTTCGCTTACAACGGCATGCAGATCGGCGTCTACGGACTGCTCGCCACCGCCACCCAGGACGCCCTCCAGGCCTTCTGGGGCATCCACGTCCCCTGGCCGCCGATCGCCGTCGCGGGTGTCCTGGTCATCTGGTACCTCGGCTACCGCAGCATCGACTTCGGCGCCAAGGTGCTGGGCGTCCTGCTCGTCGCCGAGACCGGCATCCTCGTCCTGCTCGCCGGGGGAGTGCTGCTGCACGGCGGCGCACACGGCCTCTCGCTGGACTCCTTCACGGCCGGCAACGTCCTGGTCCCCGGCACCGGTGTGGTCCTCGCCTTCGCCTTCGCCGCCTTCACCGGCTTCGAGTCCACCGCCATCTACCGCCGCGAGGCCCGCAACCCAGCCCGCACCATCCCGCGCGCCACCTACTACGCGGTCGCCTTCCTCGGCCTCTTCTACGCCTTCACCATCTGGATCGTCATCCAGGCCTACGGCAGCGACAAGATCGTGGCGGCCGCCCTGCACGACCCGGCGGGCCTGTTCTTCACCGCCACCACGCAGTACGTGGGCACCTGGGCCGCCAACCTGATGCACCTCTTCATCATCACCAGCATCCTCGCCTCCCAACTCGCCTTCCACAACGCGATCAACCGCTACGGCCTGGCCATGGCCCAGGAAGGCGTCCTCCCCGGCCCGCTCGGCAAGGTCCACCCGCGCCACCGCTCCCCCTACCTCGCCGGCGCCGCCCAGAGCGTCCTCGCGGCCGTCGTCGTCATCGGCTTCGCCGTCGCCGGCATGGACCCCTACCAGCAGCTCCTCCTCTGGATGAACACCCCCGGAATGCTCGGCCTGTTGGCCCTCCAGGCGATCACCGCGGCGGCTGTGCCCTGCTACTTCCGCCGCCTGCGCCACCAGGAGGGGAAGATGCGTACGGTCATCACCCCCCTCGCCGCCACGGTGCTGATGGTGCTCGCCCTCTGGCTGGTCATCGCCAAGATCGACCTCATGACCGGCGCACCCTTCACCACCAACGCCGTCCTGGTCCTCACCGTCCCGCTGGCCTTCGCCCTCGGACTTTTCCTCGCCTGGCGGGTGCGCCGTACCCGCCCCGAGGTCTACGCGGGCTTCGCGGCGGAGCCGGCGGAGGAAGACGAGGAGGGCGCCGGTCCCGACCCCACGGCCTCCTCCCGCCCCGGCCCCGAGGAGGCCCCCGCATCCCACGCAACGCCCCGCTGACACACCCGGCAGCGGCCACCACCGGCCGGCGCGGCCGCAGCGAAGCCACCCCTCCGGTCACCGCACCGGCCCCCACCCCACCCGTACCGCACCACCCAAGGAGCTTGTATGTCCGCCCCGCTCACCGTCGCCGACATCGTCCTCACCGGCGCCCAGGTCCGTACCCTCGACCCCGCGTGCCCCACGGCCGAGGCCGTGGCGGTCAAGGACGGGCGGATCGCCGCGGTCGGTACGGAGCGGGACGTGCGGGACTGGCGCGGCGCGGGGACCGAGGTCATCGACCTGGCCGGGGCGACCCTGACCCCCGGGCTGGTCGACGGGCACAGCCATCCCGTCTGGGGCGTCGAAATGGCCACCGGCCTCGGCCTCTCCGACTGCCGTGACCTCGACGGCCTCTGCACCGCCCTGGCCGCGGCCGCCCGCGCCCTGCGCCCCGGGGAGTGGCTCACCGCCTGGGGACTGGACCACAACGTCTTCGCCGGCGCCCCGGTCCACCGCGATCTGATCGAGGACGCGCTCGGCGGCGCCCCCGCCTTCATCCGCCTCTACGACGGACACTCGGCCCTGGCCAGCGGCCGCGCCCTGGAGGCGGCAGGCGTCGACGGCCCGCGTGAGTTCGTACAGCGCGCCAGCGTCGTCTGCGACGCCGACGGCCGTCCCACCGGCCACCTCGTCGAGCACGCCGCGATGAACCTCCTGATGTCGGTGCTCCCACGTCCCACCACCGCCGACCGCCGCGCCCGCCTCCTCGGCCTCCTGGGCGAGATGGCGGCCGGCGGCCTGACCGGTGCCCACGTCATGGACATGGAGAACGACGACGTCCCCGAGCTGCTGGCGGCCATCGAGGCCGACGGCGAACTCCCCGTCCGCCTCCGCCTCGCGCCCTGGTGCATGCCCGGCATCGACAAGGCCGGCCTCGACCACCTCATCGAGCTGCAGCGCCTGGCCGGCCGCCACTGGCGGGTCGGCGGCGTGAAGTTCTTCATGGACGGCACCATCGAGGGCGGTACGGCCTGGCTGGAGCACGCCGACTGCCACGGCCAGGGCACCGACGCCTTCTGGCCGGACCCGGCGGCCTACACCCACGCCGTGCACCACCTCGCGCGCGCGGGCGTCCGCACCGCCACCCACGCCATCGGCGACGCCGCCGTACGGCACGTCCTGGACACCGTCGAGCTGCTCGGCGACGACCGGATCGGCGCCCGCTACCGCCACCGCATCGAGCACATCGAGACCGTCCCCGGCGCACAGCTCACCCGCTTCGCCCGCCTCGGCGTCGCCGCCTCCATGCAGCCCACCCACACCGCCTACACCCGCGCCGACCACACCGACGCCTGGTCACAGCGGGTCGGCGAGGAACGCGCCGCCCGCGCCTGGCGCTGCCGCGACCTGCGCGACGCCGGCGCGGTCCTGGTCCTCGGCTCCGACTGGCCGATCGCCCACCACGACCCCCGCCAGGTCCTGGCCACCGCCCGCCTCCGCCGCCCGGCAGGCGAACCCGGCATCGCTCCCGTCACCCCCGACCAGGCCCTGACCGGCCTGATGGCTCTGGAGGGCTGCACGTCCCACGCCGCCCTCGCCGCCGGCGAGGAGTCGGCGGCGGGCCGCATCACCCCCGGCTTCCGCGCCGACCTCACGGCTCTCGCCGTCGACCCGGTCACCGCCCCGGCCGACGAGCTGGGCACCGCCCCCGTACGTCTGACGATGACGGGCGGGCATGTCGTGCACCGCGAGGCGAGCTGACCGCGCGGGCAGTGACAGGGGCGCGGAACGATCGGCCCCGCCCCCTCACCCCGCCCTGAGCAGATTCACATCCGGCGCCGTCACGTAACGGGCCAGCCGGTGCGGCAGCATGCCGTACCACCCCAGCGCCATCGTGAACCCGAAGGTCAGGCAGAGGACGCCGCCGATCGCGTCGAGCCAGAAGTGGTTGGCGGTGGAGACGATGACCAGCAGCGTCACGGTGGGGTAGAGCAGCCCCAGGATGCGGGCCCACAGCGGCCTTGCCAGCATGGCGATGGTGATGCCGCACCACAGGGACCAGCCGATGTGCATCGACGGCATCGCGGCGTACTGGTTGGACATCGAGGCGAGGTTGCCGGACGCCATCGAGCCCCAGGTGTCGTGCTGGACGACGGTGTCGACAAAGCCGCCGGCGGGCATCAGCCGGGGCGGCGCCAACGGGTAGAAGTAGTAGCCGATCAGCGCCACTCCGGTGGTCGCGAAGAGTGCCAGCCGGGCGGCGGCATAGCGGCCCGGATGCCAGTGGTAGAGCCAGATCAGCACGCCGATCGTCACGACGAAGTGCAGGGTCGCGTAGTAGTAGTTCATCGTCACGATCAGCCACGTCACCGAATTCACCGCGTGGTTGACGGTGTGCTCGACAGCGATGCCCAGGGAGTGCTCGGCCTGCCAGATCCAGTCGGCGTTCCGCAGCGCCTTCGCCTTCTGCTCGGGTACGGCGTTGCGGATGAGCGAGTACGTCCAGTAACTCACCGCGATCAGCAGGATCTCGACCCACAGTCGCGGTGCACGAGGGGTGCGCAGCCGGGCCCATCGGCGGCCGCTCGACGGGCGGTCCGCGCTCCCCTCAGGAGGTGACGGGGTGGTCGGCCGACCGTCCAAAGTCCTCACATGCGCATCACCCATAGGCAGACAGTCTGCCAGAAACGGGCGTGTCGTCGATCATTCTTCGGTCGGGTATTCGAAGGTCTGTATCCCTCTTGGGACGGATGCCGGACCCCTGTAACCCTGAGGGGAACCGGCGGAAAAACCGGGGAAATCCCCGATACCCGTCTCAGGGGGTACGGGCAGGTTTCGGCACCCTCGCCGTCTTCGGGACCGACGCCGTCGAACCGCGCACCACCAGTTCCGGATGGAAGACGAACTCACTGTGCGGCGCCGGGGTACCGCCGATCTCCTCCAGCAGCGCCCGTACGGCCGCCTGCCCCATCGCCGTCACCGGCTGCCGGATCGTGGTCAGCGGTGGATCGGTGAAGGCGATCAGCGGGGAGTCGTCGAAGCCGACCACGGACATCTCGCCCGGTACGTCCAGCTGCCGCTGCCGCGCCGCACGGATCGCGCCGAGCGCCATCATGTCGCTGGCGCAGACAATGGCCGTGACCCCGCGGTCGATCAGCGCATGGGCCGCGGCCTGACCGCCCTCCAGGGTGTAGAGGGAGTGCTGGATGAGCGGGCCCACCTCGGCCGGGCTCAGGTCCAGCCGCTCCTGCATGCTGCGGGCGAAGCCCGCGATCTTGCGCTGTACGGGAACGAACCGCTCGGGCCCGAGCGCCAGCCCGATCCGCCGGTGGCCGAGCGCGGTGAGGTGGGTGACCGCCAGATCGACCGCGGCCCGGTCGTCGGGGGAGATGAACGGCGCCTGCACCTTGTCGGAGAAGCCGTTGATGAGGACGAACGGCACGCCCTGGCCGCGCAGCTGCGCATAGCGCTGCATATCGGCGGAGGTGTCGGCGTGCAGCCCGGAGACGAAGATGATGCCGGCGACACCGCGGTCCACCAGCATCTCGGTCAGCTCGTCCTCGGTGGAGCCGCCCGGCGTCTGCGTCGCGAGGACCGGCGTATAGCCCTGGCGGGTCAGCGCCTGCCCGATGACCTGGGCGAAGGCCGGGAAAATGGGGTTCTCCAGCTCGGGTGTGATCAGCCCGACCAGGCCCGCGCTGCGCTGCCGCAGCCGTACCGGGCGTTCATAGCCCAGCACATCGAGGGCGGCCAGCACCAACTGGCGGGTGGTGGCGGAGACACCGGGTTTTCCGTTGAGAACCCGGCTGACGGTGGCCTCGCTGACACCCGCCTGTGCTGCGATATCGGAGAGCCGGGCGGTCATGGGACGGGACTGTACCGGGCGCATGTCAGATTGCCCACCAGGTGCAGCTGTCCCCGGGGACCACGGCCGAGCCGCCGTCGACGGTCACCGGGGCGCTGGAGACCAGCGGCCGTCCGGGCAGCGGGAATTCGACGAGGTGGGGGAGGAGGCTGACCGTGCAGAGCAGACCGGGGCGGCGGAAGGCGAGCAGTCCCTTGGGGGCGGGCTGCCAGCTCAGCTCGCCGTCGCCCAGGCCCGGCAGGCGGCGGCGGAGGTCGAGGGCGGTGCGGTAGAGCTCCAGGGTGGAGGACGGGTCACCGGTCTGCGCCTCGACGGTCAGCCGGCGCCAGTCGGCGGGCTGCGGCAGCCAGCTGCCGCCGGGCCCGAAGCCGTACGGGGGCAGCTCGCCGGACCAGGGGAGGGGCACGCGGCAGCCGTCACGGAAACCGTCCTGGCCGTTGGCGCGGAAGAAGGAGGGGTCCTGGCGGACGTGGTCGGGGAGGTCGGTGACCTCGGGGAGACCGAGTTCTTCGCCTTGGTAGATGTAGACGGAGCCGGGGAGGGCGAGCATGAGGAGGGCGGCGGCGCGGGCGCGGTCGAGGCCGCCGCCGAGGCGGGTGCGGTGGCGTACGACGTCGTGGTTGGACAGGACCCAGGTGGCGGGGGCGCCGACCGGGCGCATCGCGTCGAGAGAGGCGTCGATGACCGCGCGGAGGTCGGCCGCGTCCCAAGTAGCGTTCAGGTAAGGGAAGTTGAAGGCCTGGTGCAGCTCGTCGGGGCGTACGTACAGTGCCAGCCGTTCGGCGCTGGGGGCCCAGGCCTCGGCGACGCCGACCACCTCCTTGCCGTGGGCGTCGCCGTATCCGTCGAGCAGTTGCCGCCAGGAGCGGTGGATGGCGTGCACGCCGTCCTGGTCGAAGAAGGGGAGGACCTGGCTGCCGATGAGCTTGGCCTGTTCGCCGCGGCCGATGTCCGGCAGGCCGGGTGCCTTGACCATGCCGTGCGCGACATCGACCCGGAAGCCGTCGACCCCCAGGTCCAGCCAGAAGCGCAGGATGTCCGCGAATTCGGCGTGGACATCGGGGTTGTCCCAGTTCAGGTCGGGCTGTTCGGGGGCGAAGAGGTGGAGGTACCAGTCGCCCCGCTCGGTACGGGTCCAGGCGGGGCCGCCGAAGACCGACTCCCAGTCGTTGGGCGGGAGCTCACCCCGCTCGCCCTTGCCGGGGCGGAAGACATAGCGCTGCCGGGAGAGCTCGGGGTCCTGGAACCAGGGGTGGCGGTCGGAGGTGTGGTTGGGGACGATGTCGACGATCACCCGCAGGCCCGCGTCATGGGCGGCGCGGATCAGGTCCCGGGCGTCGTCGAGGCTGCCGAAGAGCGGGTCGACGGCGCGGTAGTCGGCGACGTCGTAGCCGCCGTCGGCCTGGGGTGAGGCGTAGAACGGGGTGAGCCAGACGGCGTCCACACCCAGCGCCTTGAGGTACGGCAGCTTCCCGCAGGCGCCGCGCAGATCGCCGATGCCGTCGCCGTCGCTGTCGGCGAACGAGCGGACGTAGATCTGGTAGATGACCGCGTCCCGCCACCATCCGGAACCTCGGCGTGGTGCGGGGGCCCGGGGGGCGGGGCTGGGGGTGGTGAGCTCCTGGGTCATCTGCCGTCCCTGTCGAGGTCAAGAGGCCTTGGTGCCTTCACGGAGTCAACGCTCGGGCGGGCGCGGGGTGACGTGTCCAGGGGGCCGTATGGGTGCCCTTCCGGCCATCTCGCTGAAATTTCTTCCAGTGAGCTTGCAGCAATTTGCCGCAAAGTCTTTCGGTTTTTTTGCAGCGCTGTTACGTTCCTGACCGCCATCTACGGCGATCCCCAAAGGAGTTCACATGCGGCGTGGCATACCTGGCATCCGTGGTATCACCGCCACCGCGCTGGTAGCAGGCCTGGCGCTGGCGGCGAGCGGGTGCGGCGGGGGTGACGGCGGCGGCAGTGCCGACAGCGGCGGCGAACTGTCCGGAACCGTTACCTTCTGGGACACCTCCAACGACGCGGAGAAGGCGACCTACCGCAAGCTTGCCGAGGGCTTTCAGAAGGAACACCCCAAGGTCCACGTTCAGTATGTGAACGTTCCGTTCGGTGACGCCAACGCCAAGTTCAAGAACGCCGCGGGCGGCAACTCCGGCGCCCCCGATGTGATGCGCACCGACGTCGCCTGGGTCGCCGACTTCGCCAACCTCGGCTACCTCGCCCCCCTGGACGGCACCCCCGCCCTCGACAAGACCGGCGACTACCTCCCGCAGGCCGTCGGCTCCACCAAGTTCAAGGGCAAGACCTACGCCGCACCCCAGGTCATCGACACCCTCGGCCTCTTCTACAACAAGAAGCTCCTCAAGGACGCGGGCGTCGGCGTGCCCAAGACCTTTGCCGAGCTGAAGGCCGCCGCCAAGAAGATCAAGGCCAAGACCGGCGCCACCGCCCTCTACCTGCGCGGCGACGACCCCTACTGGTTCCTGCCCTACCTCTACGGCGAGGGCGGCACCACCATCGACGCCCGCTCGAAGACCGTGCAGATCGACAATGCCGCGGGCGTGAAGGCCTTCGCGGCCATCAAGGACCTGGTCGACTCCAAGGCCGCCGTCACCGACGCCACCGACGGCCAGGAGAACCAGCTCAAGGCCCTCAAGGACGGCAAGGTCGCGATGGCGGTCGACGGCCCCTGGGACATCGAGGGCGCCCGCGCGGGCGAGGCCTTCAAGGACAAGAAGAACCTCGGCGTCGCCCCCGTACCGGCGGGCAGCGTGAAGCAAGGATCACCGCAAGGCGGCTGGAACCTTTCCGTATACGCCGGCAGCAAGAACCTTCAGGCCTCTTACGCCTTCGTGAAGTACATGAGCTCGGCCAAGGTCCAGCAGGAGACCACCCAGAAGCTGAGCCTGCTGCCCACCCGCAAGTCCGTATACGCCGTACCGGCCGTCAAGAACAACGAGATGGTGAAGTTCTTCAAGCCCGCCGTCGACGGTGCCGTCCAGCGTCCCTGGATCGCCGAGGGCAACTCCCTCTTCGAGCCGATCAAGGTCCAGATGAACAAGGTGCTCACCGGCGCCGCCACGCCCGAGCAGGCCGCCAAGGCGACCGGCGCCGCCTACCGGAAGCTGCTCAAGGACTACAAGTGACCCTCGCTGTACGGGAACGGGCCGGCGCCGGGGGACGGGTGCGCCGGGCCCTCGGCACCCACTGGTACGCCTGGACGATGGTGGCCCCGGTCGTCGTCGTCATCGGAGTGATCATCGGCTACCCGCTGGTGCGCGGCGTCTTCCTCTCCCTCACCGACGCCAACGAAGCCAATGTCCAGCGCGACATCGGCGTCAACCACATCCCCGCCACCTACAAGTTCACCGGCCTCGACAACTACCGGACGGTGCTCTCCGACGGGGTCTTCTGGGACCGCCTCGGCTGGACCGTCGTATGGACCGTCGCCTGCGTGGCGCTCACGTTCCTGCTCGGCCTGACCCTGGCGAACATGCTCAACCGGAAGCTCCGGGGCCGCACCTTCTACCGCCTTGCACTGATCCTGCCCTGGGCCATCCCTGCCTTCATCTCCGTCTTCACCTGGCGAATGCTCTACAACGAGAAGAACGGCATCCTCAACAAGCTGCTGGCCGGCGGCGGCATCGACGCCGTGCCCTGGCTCAACGACCCGACCTGGGCGAAACTTTCGGTCATCGCCGTCAACGTCTGGCTGGGCGTGCCCTTCATGCTCGTCACGCTCCTCGGCGGTCTCCAGTCCATCCCCGGCGAGCTGTACGAGGCCGCCGAAATGGACGGCGCACGTCCCTGGCAGCGCTTCCGCCACATCACCATGCCGGGGCTGCGGGCCGTCAGCAGCACCGTCATCCTGCTCTCCACCATCTGGACCTTCAACATGTTCCCGGTGATCTTCCTGCTCACCAGGGGCGGCCCCGGCGACGCCACCGAAATCCTGGTGACCTACGCCTACCGGCTCTCCTTCGTCGACAGCCCCCGCAACTTCTCCGAGTCCGCGGCCTGGGGCGTCCTCATCCTCGTCCTGCTCTCGGCCGTCGCGGTCGTCTACCGCCGGGCGCTGCGCAAGCAGGGAGAGGTGTGGTGACCATGTCCAGCAAGCCCGCAACGAGCAGTGCGGAATCCCGCAAGCCCATGCCGCGCAAGCCCGCAGCCGGCAAGCCCGCAGCCGGTAAGCCCGCAACCCGTAAGCGCAACCAGCGTCACCCGCTGGCGTCCGTCGGACTGCACGCCGCCCTCGCGCTGACGGCCGTCATCGCCGTCTTCCCGCCCCTCTGGCTGCTGATCACGTCCTTCAAACCCAAGAACGACGCCTTCTCCACCAGCCCCGTCACCCACTTCACGGTCGCCAACTACACCCATGTACTGGCCGACACCGCATTCCTGACCTGGTTCCAGAACTCGGTCATCGTCGTCGGCCTGACCACCGTCATCGGCGTCTTCATCGCAGCCACCACCGGCTACGCCGTCAGCCGCTTCCGCTTCCCCGGTATGCGCCCGCTGATGTGGCTGCTGCTGATCACCCAGATGTTCCCGGTGGCCGTACTGATCGTGCCGCTCTACAACCTGATGGCGACCCTGGGCCTGCTCAACCAGCCCGCCGGCCTCGTCATCACCTACCTGACCATCGCCGTCCCGTTCTGCGCCTGGATGATGAAGGGCTTCTTCGACACCATCCCGGTGGAGATCGACGAAGCGGGACGCGTCGACGGCCTCAACCCCTTCGGCACCTTCTGGCGGCTCGTCGTGCCGCTGGCCCGCCCCGGCCTCGCCGTCACCGGCTTCTACACCTTCGTCACCGCCTGGGCCGAGGTCGCCTACGCCTCCGCCTTCATGACCGGCGAGGAGAACCTGACGCTGGCGGGTGGCCTGCAGACCTTCGTCAACCAGTACACCAACGACTGGGGTTCGATGACCGCCGCCGCCGTGATCATCGCCGTACCGGCCGCGCTCGTCTTCGCCTTCGCCCAGCGCCACCTCGTCTCCGGTCTGACCGCCGGCACCACCAAGGGATGACATGACCGACCAGCACAACGTCACTCCTGCCACCGACTGGTGGCGCGATGCGGTGATCTACCAGGTCTATCCGCGCAGCTTCGCCGACGGCAACGGCGACGGCATGGGGGACCTGGCCGGCATCCGCAGCCGCCTGCCGTATCTCCGCGATCTGGGGGTGGACGCCGTCTGGCTCAGCCCCTTCTATGCCTCCCCGCAGGCCGACGGCGGCTATGACGTCGCCGACTACCGCGCCATCGACCCGATGTTCGGCACCCTCGCGGACGCCGAGGCCGTCATCGCCGACGCCCATGACCTGGGCCTGCGCATCATCGTCGACATCGTTCCCAACCACTGCTCCGACCAGCACGAATGGTTCCGTCGGGCGGTGGCCGAGGGCCCGGGATCGGTCGCCCGTGAGCGCTTCCACTTCCGTAAGGGACGCGGCGACAACGGCGAACTCCCGCCCAACGACTGGGAGTCCATCTTCGGCGGCCCCGCCTGGACCCGCCTCCCCGACGGTGAGTGGTATCTCCACCTCTTCGCCCCCGAACAGCCCGACTTCAACTGGGAACACCCCGCCGTCCAGGACGAGTTCCGCTCCATCCTCCGCTTCTGGCTGGACCTGGGCGTCGACGGCTTCCGGGTGGACGTCGCCCACGGCCTCGTCAAGGCCGCCGGCCTGCCCGACACGGGCCACGGCGAACAGCTCAAACTCCTCGGTCATCACGTTCTCCCCTTCTTCGACCAGGACGGCGTGCACGACGTCTACCGCTCCTGGCGCACCGTCCTCGACGAGTACGAGGGCGACCGCATCGCCGTCGCCGAGGCCTGGACCCCCACTGCCGAACGCACCGCCCTCTACCTCCGTCCCGACGAACTCCACCAGGCCTTCAACTTCCATTACCTGAACACCGGTTGGGACGCACCCGACCTCCGCGCGGTCATCGACGAGTCCCTCGACGCGATGCGCCCGGTCGGCGCCCCCGCCACCTGGGTCCTGTCCAACCACGACGTCGTACGCCACCGCACCCGCCTCGGCGGCAGCCTCGACCGCGCCCGCGCCGCCGCCCTCCTCATGCTCGCCCTGCCCGGCTCGGCGTACATCTACCAGGGCGAAGAACTCGGCCTTCCTGAGGTCACCGACCTCCCCGACGACGTCCGCCAGGACCCCTCCTTCTTCCGCGCCAACGGCCAGGACGGCCTCCGTGACGGCTGCCGCGTGCCCCTCCCGTGGTCCGGCGAGCTGCCCCCGTACGGCTTCGGCGACACCGGCACCTGGCTGCCCCAGCCCGCCGACTGGGCCCGGCTCACCGTCCAGGCACAGACCGGCGACCCCGACTCCACCCTGGAGCTCTACCGCACCGCCCTCGACCTCCGCCGCCGCCACCCCGGCCTGGGCGCGGGCAACACCGTCGAGTGGCTCGACGCCCCCGACGGCGTCCTGGCCTTCCGCCGCCCCGGCGGCCTGGTCTGCACCGTCAACACCACTCAGGCGGCGGTGACGCTGCCCGAGCCCCCCGGCCGCGTCCTCCTCTCATCCCGTCATCTTTCGGCCCCCTCCCCCCTCTCCACTTCCTCCCCCCTCTCCACTTCCTCTCCCCTCTCCACATCCCGTCATCAGTTGAACACCGCGGGTGACTGTGTGGTTGCAGCCGACACCACCGTCTGGTGGGAGGAGTGACCCTGCCGACACCCCGCACCACCCCGCGCCTGTCCGACATCGCCGCCCAGGCGCGGGTCAGCGAGGCCACCGCCAGCCGCGTCCTCAACGGCAAGGCAGGCGTTGCGGCGAGCACCCGGCAACGCGTGCTCGCCGCCCTCGACGTCCTCGGCTACGAACGCCCCGTACGCCTGAAACGGCGCAGCGCGGGCCTGGTGGGCCTCGTCATCCCCGAACTCACCAACCCGATCTTCCCGGCCTTCGCCCAGATCATCGAGCAGTCCCTGGCCGGCCACGGCTACACACCGGTCCTGTGCACCCAGATGCCCGGCGGCGCCACCGAGGACGAACTCGTCGAGCAGCTCGAGGAACGCGGCGTCACCGGCATCGTCTTCCTCTCCGGCCTGCACGCCGACACCAGCGCCGACCCGTCCCGCTACACCCGTCTGACCTCGCGAGGAGTCCCGTACGTCCTGATCAACGGCTACAACGACCGCATCGACGCGCCCTTCGTCTCACCCGACGACGGCGCCGCGGCCCGGATGGCCGTACGCCACCTGGCCGAGCTGGGGCACGAACGCATCGGCCTCGCCGTAGGACCCGCCCGCTACGTGCCCTCCCGCCGCAAGGCCGAGGGCTTTGCGGCGGCGCTGGAGGGGTCGTTCGGCCTGTCGAGGGGGCAGGCCGAACGGCGCATCCAGCACACCCTGTTCAGCGTCGAGGGCGGCCACGCCGCGGCCGCCGCTCTGCTGGACGACGGCTGTACGGGCATCGTCTGCGGCAGCGACCTGATGGCACTCGGCGTCGTCCGCGCGGCCCGCCAACGGGGCCTCGACGTCCCCGGCCACCTCTCCGTCGTCGGCTTCGACGACTCGCAGCTCATCGCCTTCACCGACCCACCGCTGACCACGGTGCGACAGCCGGTGCAGGCGATGGCCACCGCCGCGGTGGGCGCGCTGATCGAGGAGATCCAGGGAAATCCCGTACAGCGCACCGAGTTCGTCTTTCAGCCGGAATTGGTCGTACGGGGGTCGACCGGGCCGGTCCGTGCATGACCTCCGGAGCCGCGCGCGGACACGCATCCCTGGTCCGATCCAGTGGCTCAAGGCGTGTCCGCCGCGGGTGTCGCGTGGCGCAGGAGGGAATCCGGTTCAATCCGTCCGTCGGACGGATCGTCAGACGGAACTTCAGAGGGATCTGCGGTGCCCCCGGCACCGCACGTCAGAAGCGGAGCCCGGCCTTGGCACCTGTACAGAACGGCGTTTACGCGATCACCCGCCCCCAGGAGCAGATGCTCACCCTGCAAGACGGGAGCTCTGAACCAGGAGCGCCTGCAGTGCTCCTTCCGCCCAACGGCAACCCGGGCGATCAGGAGTGGGAAGTGCAGTCCGCCAGCAACGGCAACTGCACGATCCGCAACCTCAGATCCGGGACGTACGTCGGCTACAACGGCGATCCGCAACCGAACATGCAGGTGGCCGGCTATGGGGAGCCGCGCGAATGGGTCCTCCAGCAGAGCGCGGAGCCTTTCAGCTTCCACATCGTCGTTCCCGGGGGCCCGGTCGACGGCCAGGAGCTGGCCCTGGACCTCAGCCTGTTGCGGATTTTCCCGCCCCGTATCGCCGTGCGGCCCCTGGAGGTCAACGATCAGCGACAGGCGTGGTACTTCGAGTTCCACGAGTAGAGCCGGCGCGGCAGACGCGGCGTTGGTGAGGCTGCTGCCCTGACACGCCGCACACGGCGCACACGGTGCCCGGACGGGCAAGGGCCCACGGGGTCCTTGCCCGTCCGCGGTCAGACGGCGGGAATGCCGTAGATCCGGTCCGAGTGGGTCACGAGCAGTCGGCGTCCCGCTGCCGCGATATGCCATTCCCCGTCGTCGTGGACACGGTCGTTGAACGTCCAGCGGAGCTTGCCTGTACGGGCGTCGAAGGCGTAGATGCCGCCGTAGTCGAAAAACGTTGCGCCGTAGACCATGTCCCCGACCCGCACGAATTCCACGGGGGTGAGCCGCTGGCCGAGGTCGTCCGACTTCCACAGTTTCTTGCCGGTGGCCGCATCGACCGCCCACACACCGTCTTGGACGACCGCGGCGTAAAGAGTTCTGCCCGCGAGCGTCAGTGGAGCCTGGAACGGATTGCGGTGACCGGTAGGCAGCGACCAGCGCGGGGCGCCCGTCTTCAGGTCGAACGCGCGCATCGAGGCGCCGCCGATGATGACCTTGTCGCCGAACACCGTGGGCCGCTTCGCCGAGTCGCTGCCCACCGGTTTCGTCCACAGCTGCTTGCCGGTCCCGGCGTCGCGGACCGTGAGGTTGTAGAGGTCGTCGGTGTAGACGACATGCCGGCCGTCGGTGGTCGCCGCGACGTCCCAGTCACCGGCTCCCTCCCCGCGCGGCTTCTTCCACAGCACCTCGCGAGTCTTGATATCCACCGCGGCGATCACGGTAGGGGTCTTTTTCGGGTCCTCCTCGACGACGTCGGCGATGACGAAGACCCTCCGGTCGTCGGCGGCGATCGGGCGCGGGTCCTCGTACTTGCCGCCCAGCCTGCTGCGCCACGCCTCCTTGCCGGTGGCCGGGTCGAGACCGACGAAGTCGCCGTCGTACTTGCTGCTGGCGAAGAACAGCAGCCCGGCAGCGTGAATCAGCGGAGCGCCGGGGGTCGTCACACCGGCCACCGACCACTTCTGCCGCCCGGTCGCCACATCGTGGGCGATGAGCGGGTCGCCGCTGACCACCATCAGATCGCCGATCGCCAGCGGCGGTATCTCGTAGTTCAGGCTGAGGCGCTTGGCCTGCGCGTCCCACAGGGGCTTCGGGCTCGTCCCGGCGGGCGGGGTGGTGAAGTCCTCGGGATCGATCGGGTCGTCCGGGGCGTCACGGTGCCGTTTGGGATCCTGGTCCCGCTTGTGGTGCGCCGGCTCGCCGCCCAGGCCCCGCAACGCCCATACCGCTCCGCCGCCCGCCGCGACCACCGCCGCCCCGGCCCCCAGCGCGAGGAACCCGCGACGCGACGTGGTGCGCCCCTCCCGTTCCACGGCCGCCGGAAGGGTCGGCCCGTCGGCGGCTCCCTGATCGAGTGCGGTGGGAGTACGGACGGCCGCCACCTGGCCGTCACGGAGCGGCGTGTCCAGGTCCAGGATGCGCGCGGCATGCTGGGCGATGGCTGAGGCGACCGAGCCCGGCAGCCAGTCGCCCAGCGCCGCCGGTACGCCGTCGGGGGCGAGCTCGGCGACGAGCCGGTCGGGGGTGGGACGCGCCTGCGGGTCCTTGGCCAGGCACTCCTGGACGAGCGGCCGCAAGGCTTCCGGTACGGCGGACAAGTCCGGTTCACCGTGCGCCACTTGGTACAGCATTCCTGCGGCCGATCCCGTACCGAAGGGCTGGCGGCCGCTCACTGCGTACGCCAGCACGACCCCCAGCGAGAACACATCCCCCTGTGGTCCGGCCGCCTGCCCGGTGGCCTGCTCCGGAGGAATGAACCCGGGGGAGCCGACCACGACCCCCGTACTCGTCAACCGTTCGCCGTCGACCGCGCGCGCAATCCCGAAGTCGATGACGCGCGGCCCGTCGGCGGCCAGCAGCACATTCGACGGCTTGAGGTCGCGGTGCACCAGCCCCGCGGCGTGAATCCCGGTGAGCGCCGCCGCGAGACCCGCACCCAGAGCCCGCACGGACGCCTCGGGCAGCGGCCCGTGCCGGTCGATCATGTCGTCGAGGGCGGGGCCGAGCACATAGGCGGTGGCCAGCCAGGGGAGGGCGGCCTCGGTGTCGGCGTCCACGACCGCGGCGGTGTACGGACCGGACACCGCGCGGGCGATGCTCACCTCGTGCTGGAAGCGGCGCCGGAAACCGGCGTCCTCGGCCAGTTCGGGCCGTACGACCTTGACGGCGACGGTACGTCCGCCGGATGCGCGCGCCAGATAGACCCGGCCCATCCCGCCCGCACCGAGCCGGGCCAGGAGACGGTAGTTCCCCAGGCTGTGCGGATCGTCCGCCTGCAATGGCTGCACGGCAACCATCCCCCCGTTCACTCGCCCAATTGCCAACTCGCCCATGCGTTCGCATGATCGAAGGGCCAGCCTAGGCGCCGCTCCCGGCGTACGTGACGAACGCCGTCCAGGAGGCGGCCGGTACCGCGAGCCGGGGCCCTTCTTTGTCCTTGGAGTCGCGGATGTGGATGGTGGTGGGGCAGGTGGCGATCTCTACGCAGTCGTCGCCGGAGGCGCTGCTGTAGCTCGACTTGTGCCAGGAGAGGGCGACTTCTACACAGTCCCCATCGCCGCTGCTGCTGTAGCTGCTCTTGAACCAGGCCAGTTCGGTGGTGCTCATAGCGCTCCTCGCATCTCCCGCAACAAGCTCACGGAGTCTTCAGGGGTGAGAGCCTGTGAGCGCATCCTGGCATACCGCATCTGGAGCACACTGACCTCTTTCAGGTCGGAGATGAGCAGGCCACCTCGTTGTGCCTCGCAGTAGGCGTGCCACAGGTTCTCGGGGGTCTCCAGCAACTGCATGGGGCCTGCCAGCCCGGCATGTGTTTCCCGTACCAGCGGCATGACCTGAAGCTCTGTGTTCGGCTGCTCGGCGAGGGCGAGAACGTGGTCGATGAGCCCCCGGGTGACCTCCACCCCACCTGTCCGGCGCAGGAACAGATGCTCCTCGAGAAGGAAGCTGTACGCGGTGTTCGGGCGCTCCCGCAACAGCCGCTGGCGCTCCGCCCGCGCCGCCCACTGGTCCTCGATCTGATCGGCATTCAGCGGCGGGAGCTGGTGGGTGAACAGCGTCCGCGCGTAGGCCTCCGTCTGCAACAGACCGGGAATCAGGCGGCTTTCGTATGTGTACAGCGTGATCGCATGTTCCTCCAGCCCCGCCCATGCCTGAAACCATGAGGCCAGCCCGCGCTGCTTCGACAGCCGAGTCGCCGCCTTCCGCAGCACCCCGAGGGCCTCCAGGACATCCTCGGAACGGTCGATGAACCTCTTCGACGGAAGCATCCGCCCCTGCTCCACGGAACCGATGTAGTCCGACGAATACCGGATCTCCGGCGCCAGGGACTCTTGCGTGAATCCGCGGGACTCACGAAATCCCTGATAAACGGCCCCGAACGTCCTGAGGCTGTCGGAGCGTTCGGGCTCAGCGTTGTGTGCTGTCATTCGGGTACCCCCGAGGGTCAATTGTGTCGGTCCCCGCAACGCACCCATGCTTATGGCCGGTTACTCTCCGCGTCCACCCGTGGAGCTCGTACTCTTCCATCTCTACGAGTTGCCTCCCTGGTCACCGGGAGCGCGTAACCCGACATTCGAGCCATGCACGTCGACGCCGTCACCGTACGTATGTTCAGCCAGCGCTTCAGCGCCACGCCCCGAGGCGCCCGCCTCGCCCGGTATCTCGCCGTCCATCAACTCGACGTATGGGGCTTTCCGTACGGGAGCGAGGTGTCCGAATCCGCCGCCCTGATCGTCGGGGAACTCGCCGCCAACGCCGCCACCCACGGCCGCGTTCCCGGCCGGGACTTCGAGCTGCGGCTCACCCGGCTGCCGGGCTCCGCCCGCCCCGGCATCCTGCGCATCGAGGTCGCCGACGCCCGTACGGAGCTGCGCCCGCCCGTTCCCGGTGCGGTCGAACTCCCGCCGCCGGACAGCGAGTCCGGGCGCGGCCTGGTCCTCGTCGCCGCGCTCGCCGCCTGCTGGCGGGTCGAGGAGCGGCCGCCGGTCGGCAAGATCGTCGTCGCGGAACTGTTCCTTGAAGGCCGGTCCGACCGGCCGGGCGCGTAGGGCCCGGGTTGCGGGCCTCCGGCCGGCCGGACCGGCTACCGCAGGAACTTAACACCCTTGCAATATTTTGCGTAAGGTCTTGCAGTCATCAATCAACACGGCTAGAACCATCACCCATGTCCTCCACGGAACACCGGTACCGGCCGCACAGGCGCCTGGCCGCCTCTCTCGCCCTGGGCTTGGCGGCCCTGCTGATCACGCCCCCTCAGCAGCAGGCGCACGCATCCCCGGCCGACCCCGCCAAGGCCGAGGCCCAGTGGATCGACCGCGACACCGTGGTGTGGAAGGGGGCTGAACACGCGGCTGCTGAGCTGGAGTTCGCCGACGGCGGACCGGGTCATCGCATCCGCCTGACGCCGGGCGCCCTCACCCCGGCCGAGCGGGCCGCCTACCCCCACCTGAAAAGCCTTCCGGCGTTCACCGTCGACCCACGCGACCGCGACCTCGCCCGCAACGCCTTGCGCAACCGTCTGATCGCCACCCAGCAACGCTCATCGGACGCCGCCCCCGCCACCACCGGCGTCCAGATCCCCGGCGTACTGGACGACCTGTACGGACGCGCCGCCCAACACGCCCACCTGGGCCCCACGTTCGACGGCAGCCACCGGCCCACCCTCTCCGTCTGGGCGCCCACCGCCCGTACCGTCGCGCTCGAACTGGACGGCCGTACAGTCCCGATGCGCCGCGACGACACGACAGGCGTCTGGCGCGCCAAGGGCTCGCGGGCCTGGACCGGCAAGCCGTACCGGTACGTCGTACGCGTCTGGGCGCCCAGCGTCCGCAAGACGGTCACCAACAAGGTCACCGACCCCTACTCCACCGCGCTGACCGCCGACTCGGCCCGCAGCCTTGTGGTGGACCTTGCCGACCCCCGCCTCGCCCCCAAGGGCTGGTCGCAGCTGAAGAAACCCCTTGCCGTCCCCTTGCGCAAGGCCCGCATCCAGGAACTGCACATCCGCGACTTCTCCGTCGAGGACCGGACCTCCCGCCACCCTGGCCAGTACCTTGCCTTCACCGATAGCCGCTCGGACGGCATGCGCCACCTGAAATCCCTTGCAAGGACGGGCACTTCTTACGTCCACCTGCTGCCGGCCTTCGACGGCGCCACCGTCCCCGAACGCCGCTCCGACCAGCAGGACCCCGCGCAGCAACCTGACTGCAAGCTCGCTGCGATGCCCGCCGACTCCGACCGGCAACAGGAGTGCGTCGGCAAGACGGCCGCCCACGACGCCTACAACTGGGGCTACGACCCCCTCCACTACACCGTCCCCGAGGGCTCGTACGCCTCCGACCCGGAGGGCCCGCGCCGGACGACGGAATTCCGGCGCATGGTGCAAGGCCTGAACGGGGCCGGCCTCCGCACTGTCATGGACGTCGTCTACAACCACACCGCGGCGAGCGGCCAGGCCGCCACATCCGTCCTCGACCGGATCGTGCCGGGCTACTACCACCGACTCCTCGACGACGGCAGTGTCGCCACCTCCACCTGCTGCTCCGGCACCGCGCCCGAACACACCATGATGGGCAAGCTCGTCGTCGACTCCGTTGTCACCTGGGCCCGGCAGTACAAGATCGACGGCTTCCGCTTCGACCTCATGGGCCACCATCCCAAGGCCAACATCCTCGCCGTACGCAAGGCCCTGGACGCCCTGACCCCGGCCCGCGACGGCGTGGACGGAAAGTCGATCATCCTCTACGGCGAGGGGTGGGACTTCGGCGAGGCCGCGGGCGACGCCCGTTTCGTCCAGGCCACCCAACGGAACATGGCGGGCACCGGCATCGCCACCTTCAGCGACCGCGCCCGCGACGCGATCCGCGGGGGCGGCCCCTTCGACGCCGACCCGCGGGTCCAGGGCTTCGCCTCCGGCCTCTCCACCGACCCCAACTCCTCACCCGCCAACGGGGACGCGGCCGCCCAGCATGCCCGTCTCCTCCACTACCAGGACCTCATCAAGCTCGGCCTGACCGGCAACCTGGCGGACTACGCCTTCACGGACTCCAGCGGCCGCCGCGTCAAGGGCTCCGAGGTCGACTACAACGGCGCCCCGGCCGGATACGCCGCCGCCCCCGGTGACGCCCTCGCCTACGCCGACGCCCACGACAACGAAGCCCTCTACGACACCCTCGCCTACAAGCTCCCGCCCGGCACCCCGCCCGCCGACCGCGCCCGTATGCAGGTCGTCGCCCTGGCCACCGCGGCCCTCTCCCAGGGGCCGGCCCTCTCCCAGGCGGGTACCGACCTGCTCCGCTCCAAGTCCCTCGACCGCAACTCCTTCAACAGCGGCGACTGGTTCAACGCCATCCACTGGAAGTGCACCGACCGAACCGGCGACGGCACAAGCAACGGCTTCGGCCGCGGCCTCCCCCCGGCCGCCGACAACAAGGACAAGTGGCCCTACGCCAAGCCCCTCCTCGCCGACCCGGCCCTCCGCCCCGGCTGCGCCACCATGACGGCCACCTCCGCCACCTACCGCGACCTCCTGCGCATCCACGCCACCGAACCGGCCTTCGCCCTCCCCACCACCGCCGAGGTCCAGTCGGCCCTGTCCTTCCCCCTCTCGGGCACGCACGAGACTCCGGGCGTCATCACGATGCGCCTCGGCCGCCTCGTCGTGGTCTTCAACGCCACCCCGCACCGCCAGACCCAGCACCTTCCCTCCGCCGCGGGCACGCCGTACACCCTCCACCCCGTCCAGGCCCACGGCGCCGATCCGGTCGTCAAGTCGTCCTCATATCAGGCCACTTCGGGCACCTTCACCGTGCCGGCGCGTACCGTCGCCGTCTTCAGCCGGACGACGGGCCGCTAGAGGTTCTCCCGTAAGGCGTCGTGCCGTTCCTGGCGGTACGGGACGTCCGCTCCAGAGGAAGCAGCGATGACAGGCTGCGTGCGGGTATTCATCGCTATGATGCGGCTCATCTTCCTGGCCTGAGGGGTGTTACGTGTCGACTCGTTTGCTGGCCGCGCTTGCCGTGGGCTCTCTCGTGCTGGTCGCGGGATGTTCGGGTGGCGGCAATGACGCCAAGAGCGACGGGTCCGCCACCGCGGGGTCGTCACCGAGCACTTCGCAGCCCAAGTTCACCAAGTTCGCCGACTTCCCCGGCAAGGACTTCGTGACCACCGAACCGGGGTTGAACCTTGGCGTGCGGGTGAAGCCCGTCGACACCAGGTGGGCACCGGAACTGGTCGGTAAGCCGGCCGACGCCGGGAAGCACTATTTCGCCGTATATGTCGCCGTGACCGGAGAGCTCGCCGACCGCGGGGTGGAGAAGGTCAAGCTCAGCTATCTCCGGCTGAAGTTCAAGTCGACGGCGCAGAAGTGCGGCATCACCGGGCAGAGCGCGGACTGCTCCCTCGAGGCTTACCCCAGCAGTCAGCTCGAGGAGGTCGCGGACGGCGAATGGCGCAACTCCACCTGGACCGAAACCCTCCTCGGGAGCAATGTCGAGCGCGGCGAGAGCAAGATCGGCGTGGTCGGGTTCAGCGTGCCGGACACGGAGAAGGCCACGTCGTTCGAACTGTGCGGTCCCACGAAGGATGCCGAGGTGGACCCCGACGAATTCGCCTGTGTTCCGGTCAAGACCCCGGATCGGACCGCGGGCTGACGAACGCGTACCCGGGCCGAGGTCGCGACCCGGTGCGTTGACAAACGCCGTCGGCGATCACCGGGGCCGGTGACAGGCACGGTCCACTTCCGGCTCGGTGCCATGCCCGGCAGTCGTGGCGACTGCCGGGCGGCCTCTCGTGGACAATCCGCGCTCCCCGGCGGCCGGAATGTGTGAGGGTGCTGTCATGAGCAACGCAATTCGACGCACACTCCGTGAATTTGCGGACACCCTCGTCCGGCTGGGCATAGCGACGGAGGAGCAGGCCGCAGCGGGCCTGGCGGAGGCGGCCCACATCGACATGGACCTCGACGAGGGATTCGAGGACATGGAGGAGCTGACCTTCCTCGTCGGCGAGTGCGGCCTCGGCTTCCAGACGCCCGAAAAGGCGGGCGGCGAACTTGCGGAGGGGTATGAGGAGCTGCTGCGTGAGGCGGCGGCGTGCTCGGGCGGCTCGGTGGTGGTCGAGGACGTCAAGCTGGTGAACGACGAGGACGGATACGAGTACCTGCACTTCCGGCGCAACGGCCGGTCGATACGGCACCTGACGGAACATCTCTCGGACGACACCCGCTACATGGACTGGAACGTCGCCTTCGACGCCATCGGCGACCTCGTACCCGGCGACGGCGATCCGCGGGCCTTCTACCAACTGGACGAGGACTCCTACGACGCCTGGTGGCTCCTTCTGACGCCCGACCAGGCCGATGGCCTGAAGAAGTTCGGTCTGCCGATGCCGGTGGAGATCGGCAACCGGGGCCGCGACGAGAGCCCTGCGGCGGAATCCGACACGCTCACCTGACAGATGGAGGACGAGAGGGGCGGGGCGTTCCTGCGGGCGATGTGGTTCGAGCGGTTCGGTGGCCCGGAAGTGCTGAGAGAGGCCGAGGTGCCGGACCCGGTGGCGGGGCCGGGCGAGACCCTGGTCGTGGTGGAGGCCGCGGGCGTCAATTTCGGTGACATCAAACAGATCGCCGGCGAGCACACCGAAGGTCCGTACGCACCGTAGGGACCGCTGCCGCGGATTCCCGGCCTGGAGGTCGTCGGCCGGACCGCGGATGGCCGGCGGGTGCTCGGCCATGTTCGGCAGGGCGGTTACGCCGCGAAGACGGTTGTCGCCGATCGCGACCTGGTCGCAGTACCGCAGGGGGTGAGCGCGGGCGAGGCGCTGGCGGTGCTGGTGCAGGGGCTGACGGCGTGGCATCTGCTGCGGTCGGTGGCCCGCATCCGGCCCGGCGAGAGTGTGGTGGTCCATGCGGCCGCGGGCGGGACGGGCAGTCTCGCCGTCCAGCTGGCCCGGGAGTTCGGGGCAGGACGCGTCATCGCTACGGCGTCGTCGGACGAGAAGCGCGCCGTTGCCCTCGAACTCGGCGCGGACGCGGCGATCGACGGCGACGCGGACGGCTACAAGGAACGGGTCCTCGACGCCCATCACGGACGCCCGGTCGACATCATCCTGGACGCCATCGGCGGCCCCGTCCTCGACTCCGCCCTGGATGCACTCGGATACCTCGGGCGACTGGTCACGTACGGGGCCTCCTCCCGGCAAACCGCCACGGCCATCGCCCCCAGCCGCCTCGCGGTGGACAGCATCACCGTCGCCGGCTTCTGGCTCATCCCGCTGATCGCCCGGAACGGGGCCGGCGGTGCGGCGCTCGAGGAACTGCTCGACCTCACGGCGCGGCGACGCCTGCGGCCGCTGGTCGGCGCAGAGTACGACCTCGCGCACGCGCGCGACGCACACGAGGACCTCCTCGGCCGCCGCACGAAGGGGAAGCTGATCCTCCGCCCGTGAAGCGCCTCCAGCCCCGGCCGGTGCGACCACGAAGGCCGGCGGGCGGCATCGGACATCCGCTGGGCCCCAGTTGTCAGCCCGCCGCAGGACCGGCCGCGGGCGAGGAACGCCCTAGCTGTCCGACGGGGCCAGCCGCTTCTCCATGAGGGTGACGGCGTACAGGCTGCCGTCCGCGCCCTCCTTGAGCGGCTGCTCCCCGACGACGGTGTAGCCCGCGCCCTCGTAATACGTCCGCAGCCGCGGATTGCTCGACACGCAGTCCAGCCGGCACCACTCCCGCCCGGCTTCGGCGATCCGCCGCTCGGCCTGCCCCAGCATCGCCCGCCCGGTCCCGGCCGGGGCGTACGCACGGTCCACCATCAGCCGGTGCACATACCCCGCCACCGGAGGCTGTTCGCCCCACGCGGGTACGTCCTCCCACCACAGCTCGAACCCGCCGACGATCCGTCCGGCCGCCTCCGTGAGCCACACCTCTCCCTTCTCCCGCTCCGCTATCCGGTGCCGGAAATGCTCCTCGTCCTTCTCACCCGGCTTCCACTGATCGATTCCGTTGTCCTGCATCCAGCGGGCCGCGCCGTCGTACAGGGCGACCAGCGCGGGCAGGTCGCGGGTGTCAACGGCGAGCCGGTAAGTGATCACGTCCATAGCCGGATTGTGCCGCACCGGGCAGTGCCGGCGGCGGGATCCTGCGCCTGGGGCTCAGTCCCACCAGAACGCCCACTGGTGCCGGTCCACCAGCGACCGGGCGTACTCGTCGAAGGTGTGGTGCCAGCCCTGGGTGATGTTGTCCGGGCAGAAGGCGAGGTGCTCGGCGGCGATCGCTCGCGCCTCCTTCGCAGTGCGCGGCGGCGCGGCGACCGAGACCCGCAAGGTGTCGAAGCCGAGCGCCACCACGCGTATGCCGAACCGCTCCTCCCACGAGCGCAGTACGGCCGCGAACGGCGCCATGTCGCTTCCGTGGTTGACCGGGCCGGTCCAGCCGATCGCCGGAAGGACATCCGCCCCGCGCGTCACCGGCACCAAGGCCAGCCGCGGTGTGTCCAGCACTTCGAAGTCGATGAGTCCCTCGGCCGTGGCCGAAGCCGTCTCCACCGGGTCCTCGTCCTTGTCCCACTCGCGACGGGGAGCCAGTCCGGGCCAGGGGGCATCGGCGCACTCGGACCACCAACTCCGCAGCGTTTCCTCGACGTTGAAGGAGTCCGGTGAGGACGAGTTCTCGGGCCACAGGGCCTCGTCCCACAGATGGCCCGGCTCACCCTCCTCGGCGGCCTCCAGGAAGACCGGATACAGCCCCGCCCGCTGCCACTTCGGCTCGGCGAGCACCGACCCGCCGAACGCGTCGTCCACCGCACACCACAACAGCGGTTCCGGCCACGTCCCGTCCATCGTCCCGTCGATGAGCCGCCCCGCCGACAGCTCCAGCCCCAGCGACCGGCCGGCCGGATCGTCCTTCAGCGCGAGCAAGGGATTCGTCATGTCGACCACGCTACGGCGGGGGTCTGACAATCGACCTCCGCCGCACATCCCACCCGGCAAACCTGCAGCTCACACCGGCTGCGGCAGCTCCATCAGCCGCGCCACCAGCTCCGCGAACATCCCGTTCTCCGGCTCGTCCGCCAGCATCCGGCGGACCACCTCCGCCATCCGCTCGTCGTACGCCGCGCTGACCGCCGCCAGCGCCGCGAAGTCGTGCACCAGCTGGCGCTCCAGCTCCGCGCGCGGAATGCGCCGACCGTCCAGCCACAGCAGGGCGGTGGTCTCGGCGAGCGAGATCCACGAGCGGACCACCAGGGTCAGCCGCGGGGGCGGGTCGGGGATGCCGAGATGGGCGAGGATCTGGTCGTGGGCGGCCTGCCGTACGCCGTCGATCAGCGCTCCGGTGCGGCTCTGCGAACCGGTCGCCGGGCCGCCCCGCATCAGCGCGGAGAAGCCGGGGCCGTGCTCGTCCACGAAGTCGAAGAAGCGCTCCATCACGCGCAGCAGACGGGCGCCGAGCGGGCCGTCGTGCGGCTCCACGAACCGGGCCGACAGCTCCTCCGCCGCGCGCCGCAGTGCGGCCTCGTACAGCTGCTGTTTGCCCGGGAAGTAGTGGTAGACCAGCGGCCGCGATATCCCGGCCGCCTCGGCGATCTCGTCGATCGACACGTCCTCGGGAGAACGATGGCTGAAGAGGTCGAGTGCGACGCCGATGAGCTGCTCGCGCCGCTCCTCGACGCCCATCCTGCGGCGCGCCCCGGTCGTCATGCGCACCACCCTAACGACCGGGGGCGCCCCGCGGAATCGAGCAGGCCCGCCGCAGGGAGGGCAGCGCTATCGGCGTGGCCAGGGGTAGGCCGGGTCCTCGGTGATCTTCACCTGCTGGGGCGCGTGCCGGGGAAAGGTCCAGATGCGGCCCGCGGTGCTGGTGGCGGTCACGGCGGTCGCGTCCAGCGTGACCTCGGAGAACGGATTGGCATAACAGGAGACCGCCAGCCACTCCAGGGTGCTCTCGTCGTCGTCCCGGGTCAGGGCGACCCAGCCGATGCTTCCGTGGGCTCCGGATTCGCCGGCCATGGCACGGCTTCCGGCGTAGGCGCACGAGGCGAACATCCCGTCGACGTCCAGCCAGTCGACGGCGGTCCATGCCGTGGCCCGCAGGATCTCCTGCCAGTACCACTCCTCGGCCCGCGGGTCGTGCAACCGGTCGTGCGGGGAGGACCGCATGAGTTCCCTCACCGACAGCGAACCGTCGGCAAACACGATGAAGCCCCCGTACGGAGCCTCCCGGGCACGCCAGCGTTCGTTGACCAGGCCGGCCACCAGGTCGGCGCTGGAGGGTGCGTCGAAGGTTTCCACCCGCACCATGATGGTCGAAGGCATCCACCCGCACCACGATGACAGCGCAGCGCAGCATCTCGCGCCCACTGGTCCTGAGGCGGTGTCCCGGCCGGAGTCAGAGGTCGAGTACGAGCCGCTCGCCCTCCCGCGCCCGCGAGACACAGATCAGGAGGGAGTCGTCGCGCTCCGCGTCCGTCAGCAACTCGTCGCGGTGCGCCACCTCACCGGCCAGCACCCGCTGTTGGCAGGTGCCGCAGAAGCCCTGTTCGCAGCTGTACGGCAGGTCCGGCAGCGCCTGGTCGCGGATCGCGCGCAGCACGCTGGTGTCGGCCGGGACAGTGACCGTACGGCCGGTGCGGCGCAGTTCCACCTCGAACGGGGCGTTCTCGCCGGCGGGAGCGGGGGCGGCGGGCGCGAACCGTTCGGTGTGCAGGGTCAGTCCCTCGGGCAGCAGCGCGGCGACCGCGTCCATCAGAGGGTCGGGGCCGCAGCAGTAGACCGCGGCGTGCGGGGGCGCGTCGGCCAGCACCGCGGCGAGGTCCGGGCGGCCGTCCTCGTCCTCCGCGACCACGGTCACCCGGTCCGTCCCGGCCCCCGCCAGCTTCTCGATCTCCTCCAGGAACGGCATCGAGGCCCGCGACCGCCCGCCGTACAGCAGCCGCCACGGCACCCCTTCCCGTTCGGCCTGCCGCACCATCGGCAGGATCGGGGTGATGCCGATGCCGCCCGCGATGAAGACATAGGCGTGGCACTCGTCGAGGCGGAAGCGGTTGCGCGGGCCGCGGACCTCGACGGCCGTGCCCTCGTGCAGCTGCTCGTGCACCTCGCGCGAGCCGCCCCGGCCGTCCTCGATCAGCCGGGTGGCGATGGTGTACGAGCCGGGCGCGGCGGGCTCACCGCACAGGGAGTACTGGCGGACCGTGCCGGACGGCAGCACCAGGTCGATATGCGCACCGGGCTCCCACCCGGGCAGATCGTCGCCCTCCAGGCGCAGTCGTACGACGCCCTCGGCCTCCTCCGTACGCTCCACGACCAGGAGGTGGCGTGCCGTCCCGGAAGCCTTGCGTCCGCGTCCCGAGACGGGGTTCTCGAGGGCGGGCATCGGCCACAGCGGGGATGCCTTGATGCGCTTGCGCAGCGCCCGGCGGGCCACCAGGGCGGCCGCGGCCACCACAACGGCCGTGCGGATGCGGGGTGTACGGGGCATCAGGCACCTCCGGCCGTACGGGCCTCGGCCGCGGTGGCGGCGGGGGATCCGGCGAGATAAGCGACGGCCTGCGCGGTGCTGCCGTGCTGGGACGGGTGGTAGGTACGGCTGAGGTACTGGGGGATGGAGCGGGCCATGGCGCCGGCGGTCGGCAGCATGCCCTGCCGGCCGGCGCGGAAGAACTCCCGGAAGCCGGCCTTTCCGTCGATCAGGGTGGGGTCGTTCTCCATGAAGAAGCGGGTGCCTCTCTGCCAGAGAAACACCAGCGCGGTGAATGCGGTTGCCCAGGTCCGCACCCGCCGCCGGTAGCCGCCGTCGAGGTGCACGAAGAGATCGAAGGCCACCGAGCGGTGCTCGACCTCCTCCGCGCCGTGCCAGCGCAGCAGATCGAGCATCGTCGGATCGGCGCCCCGGGCGTCCAGAGTGTCGGCATTGAGCACCCAGTCGCCCAGGAAGGCGGTGTAGTGCTCGATCGCGGCAATGGTGGCGACCCGCTCCAGCAACCACCACTTACGGGCCCGCCCCGGCGGCAGCGTCCGGTCGCCCAGCAGCTTCTCGAAGAGCCAGTCGACCTGCGCGGTGTACGGGGTCGGGTCCAGGCCCTGCGCCTTGAGGTGCGGCAGGACGTCGTCGTGCGCCTGGGAGTGCATGGCCTCCTGGCCGATGAACCCGATGACGTCCTCGCGCAACCGGGGATCGCGGATGTAGGGCAGCACCTGCTTGTAGACGTGGACGAACCAGCGCTCGCCGGCCGGCAGCAGCAGGTGCAGGACGTTGATGGTGTGGGTGCTGGCGGGGTCGCCGGGTATCCAGTGCAGCGGGGTGTCCGCCCAGTCGAAGGCGACATTGCGGGCCTTCAGCGGGATGTGCTCGGACGCGACCGGCTGGGGCCGCAGCGAGGCCGTATTAGACATGGCGTCAATGTACTGACGGGTAAGGAAAGCCGGTACCCCTCGGACGGAAGAATTCCGTCCGAGGGGTACCGGCGACCCGTGCCGCAAGCCGCCTCAGCGGAGCGCCGTCACCGTGCCGCCGTCCGCCAGCCGCCCCTCCAGCTGCGCCTGGTCGCCCTCCTGCGCCCGCACCGCCATCAGGTGCCCGGCCGCCCGGTCCTGCACCCCTCCGGTGGCCGTGATGGACGTGACCTTCTCGCTGCCCGCGGCCAGCAGCCACCACTGGCCGCCGGTGGCCTTCCACAGGACCCCGGCCAGCGCCCGCGGCGCCCGGGCCCCGCAGGCCGCACCGTCCTCGGCGCGGGCCGCCACCGCCCCCGGCGCATACGGCCGGCCGCCCGGCGCGGGCGGCTGGAACTGCGCCAGCGTCCGGCTGCCCGCCCCGCGCCACGTCTCCGCCCGCGTGCACACCCAGGCCGCGTTTCCCGCACCGCCGGGCAGCGGCTGCCGCGCGAACTCCCAGGAATTCACGGTCCGTACGCCCTGCCCGCGCACCGCCGCCAGCGCGCAGCCGCCGCGTGCCCATGCCGTCCGGGCCCGCGGCGTGCGGACCTCGCCCGGTTTGCGCGGGGTGCCGTACGTCAGCCGGGCCGGCACCAGCTCGCCCAGGTCGGTCATCAGATGGCTGCCCATGCGGAGCGCGGGCCAGGTGGTGCACTTCTGCTCGGGGCGGGGGATCGGTACGGGGTCGGTCGTGCCGCTCGCGTCGATGCCCAGCTTCTGCGCCGCCGTGTCCGGCGCGAGCAGGTCGACCAACTGGGCGGAGGACACCCAAGGAGCCACCAGATAGCGGACATTGCCGGTCGTACGGCCCACCACCAGGGCGCCCGCTTCGGCCGCCACCGCGCCGTCCGTACGGGCGAAGTCGAGCGCGGCGCCCGTACCGTCCCCCTGGCCCTCGCCGTCCGCCGCCTCGGCGTACCGCACCACCCGCAGGCCGTCGTGGAAGAGCGCGACGACCGAGTGGTCGACGACGCCCGCGAACAGCAGCTGCGGGGGCCCGGCCGCGGGGCCCGTCGGGGTGCCCGGTGTCGCCGAGACCTGCACCCCGGCGCCCGGCCTGGCCCACACCGCCAGCGCCCGGCGCAGCAGCGCCTTGTCGCCGGTCCGGTCGCCGCGGGCGGGCCAGACGGAGAAGTCCTGGCGCGCCGCGTTCTTCCAGGCGGTCGCGGAGGTGACCGTCAACCTCCCGGGATCCAGGGCCGCTTCGGCCGCCGCATTCTGCGCGTACGGGGGAGCGGCGGCGCCGTCCGGGCCCCAGCCGTCCCCCGGCAGCCCCAGCAGCGCCCCGCACACCACCACCGCCGCGCCCGCCGCCAGCGCCGCCCGGCCGTGCTGCCGCCGCCGGATCAGGTCCGTCGGCCGGGCCTGGAGCGCGCACGGGTCGAACTCCACCGACTCCAGCAGCGACCGGTCGCGGCTGCCCGCCGGGACCGGGGCCTCTTCGGCCTCGTCCAGGGCTCCTTCGGGGTCGGCCACCCCGGCGGCGTCCAGGACCCAGCCCGCCTCCCGGTCGCTCAGCCCCTCCAGATCGCGCAGGACGAACGCCGCCCGGCCGGGCCCGGACAGCGCCGACAGCACCTGGTCCAGGGCGAGTTCATCGGCGCCTCCGGAGCGCGGGAACAGGCGCAGCCCCCAGACCTGGGGGAGGAGGGGCGGGGGTGCCGGGAGCCGCCACCGGGGGCGCGCGGTGGCGAGCGCGGCCTTCAGTACCCGTGCGCGCAGGAAGGCGTAACCGGGATCGGTGGCCGCCTCGGCGCCGCCGCGCTGGACGGGCAGACCCAGGCCGCGGAGGGAGGCGCGGCGGCGCGGCAGGCGGCGCTGCACCACCGCATGGGCGGTCAGGACCCGCCGGCCGCGGCCGCTGCCGGGCGGCAGGACGAGATAGGCGAGCCGTACCAGCCGGGGGTAGTGCTCGACCAGCGCCGCCTCGGCCTGCTCGACGTCGATGACCTCACCGACGTCGGCGAAACTGCCGGTAGACGTACGGTCCGGATGCGGGGATGTCGACTGCTGCTGCTCCACGTTCAGTGAAACGAGTGAATCCTGTGATGGTCACCCGGGGGCCGCCCGCTCGTCCCCACGGGTGACCCCGCCACCGGCGCCGTTACTGCAGGTCGAACTCGCCGTCCCGCGCGCCGAGCACAAAGGCCCGCCACTCGGCCTCGGTGTAGCGCAGGACCACATCGGGGTCCGTGGAATTGCGCATCGCCACCGCACCGCGCTCCAGGAATGCGATCTCCACCGCCTCCTCGGCGTCGCCGGGCGGGCGCTGCCAGACGGCGTCGGAGATGTCGAGGCCGTAGAGCCACTCCTTCTCAGCTGCGGAACCCATACGGTTTTCCCCTCGCTCGTGATGCGTTTCGGCCAGCGTACGCCGTGGTCCGGCGACCGCTCCAGTGGATCGCAGGCGGCCGGTCAGGACATCTGCCAGCGGCGGAATTCGGCCGTTCCGCGGTCCCCGGTGGCGGAGTTGGCGGCGCACTGGTGCAGACCGGTGTCCTGTACGGCGGCGGCTCCCGGGGCGGCGACGGTGGCGATCTCGCGCCAGGTGCCGCCGCCGTCGGTCGAGCAGGCACCGGTGTACGTACCGGAGCCGCCGTGGTCCGGGCCGCGGGTCAGGCGGAGCAGGACCGGGGCGGTGATGCCGGTGAGGCGACGGTAGGTGTCCAGGGTGCCGTCGCCGGTGGCGTCGTAGGAGAGGACGACGCCGTTGGCGGGCGTCACGGAGAGGTTGAGGAAGCCGGGGGAGGAGGGGTCGGCGAGGCGGTTGCGGACGATGATGCCCGCGCGGGCCCAGGGGCCGGTGGCGCCGTCCTGGCGGGTCACCTCTGCCGTCACCGATCCGCCCTCCTTGAGCGCGCCCGGCCGGAAAACGGCGCCGAACTCCGCGGTCCCCTTCCACAGATCGGCCCCCGCGCCGTCGATCGCGAAGCGGCCGTCCAACTGGCCGAAAACCGCTTCATTGGTGGTGACGGTCTGGAAGGCGTCGTCCAGCGGACCGGCCACGAAGAGGGTGCCGTGGCGGGCGGTGCGGACGCGGGGTTCGCCCTGGGGGCCGTACTCGGTCGTGAGGCCGTACGGCAGCGGGCGCAGCGGATCCTCCGGCGGACCGGAGGGGGCGCTCACCTGCCAGCGGGCCTCGCCGGTGCCGCCGGGGGCGAGGGGCGGCAGGGAGACGGGGCCGTCGGGGGTGGCCTCGACGCCGGTCAGTGCGAAGTCGATGCGGCCGGTGGCGCGCAGGCCGTTGACGTTGCGCAGGGCGGCGGTCAGCGTGGCGTGGCCGCCCGGCGGCATCGCGCGCGGGGCGGCGGTGACCGTGACGGTGCCCTGGTAGGGGGCCGTGGCGAGGGTGTCGTGGACCCGGCGGGCGGTGCGGTGGGGGTCGGCCGTGGGGCGCAGCGGGTAGGCGTTGCGCCGGTGGGTCCAGGGCTCCTCCATGGCGTACCAGTCGAAGGACTTCGGCGGCCGGTCCGCCGCCAGTGCGTCCTCCAGCTCGTCCAAGTAGGCCTGCCACTGGGGGAGATGGACATCGCCGATCAGGCCGTGCCAGTCGCGGTTGGCGTAGTTGGCGAGCGCGCCGCCGTCGGCGGTGGCGCGGTCCGCCCAGGTGGTGATCAGGGCGCGGGCGCTGTGTTCCAGCCGCGCCGCCTCCACATCGCCGGACGCCATCGCCCGGGCATCGGCCAGCCACGGCCCGAGCAGAAAGTTCCGGTGTGCGCCGGTGACCTCCTCGCTCAGCCGCATCAGGTCCAGCCACAGCCGCGCCAGCGCGCGGAACGTCGGCCGGTCCTTGCGCCGGTAGGCGTCCTGGAGCTGCGGGATCAGCTGCCAGGAGCGGTTGGCGAGGGCCTGCCGGGCGGCGTCGGTCAGGTCGTGGCGGTAGGCGTCGCTGCCGCGCAGCGCCGGGCGGACCTTCAGCAGCGCGCCGAACGCGGCGTCGAAGGCGGCCGGGTCGAAGGCCGGGGTGTGGGTGGCGTAGCGGGTGCCGGAGCGGGCGGCCAGGCTCGGGCGGGCGGCGAACACCGAGTCGTGCGGGCGGCCGTCCGCGCTGTCGATCGCGTATGCGCTGGTGCGCAGCGCGGCGAAGGCGGCACGGGCGTGGTCGTCGCGGGCGCCGTAGCGCAGGTCGGCGTACCGCGCGAACCAGGTGGTGCGGTCCACCGGGCGCTCCCGCCAGGCCAGTTCGCTGAACAGCTCGAAGGCGGCGGGATCGCGTTCGGCGGCCTCCGGCATATAGGCGGTGCCGGCGAGCCGGCTGTCCTCCTTGTCCCGCCACACGGTGAAGCGCTTCACCCACATATGGGTCTTGGCGCCGAGGGTGGTCCGGCCGCCGAAGTTGGGGATGGAGCCGAAGGCGTACGGCACTGAGCCCCAGTCCCGCTCCCGGTCGGTGACCTTGTCCAGGTCGCTCAGGCCGTCCACGATCAGCATCCGGTCGTGGTCGACGGCGTCCAGCAGGTCGCGCCGGGGGTTGTCCTGCCAGCCGAGGATCACCCAGGTGGCGCCGGGGCGGGCGGTGCGCAGCGCCTTCTCCACGGCGCGCGCGGCGTCCGGGACCGGTACGTCGCCCGGATCGCCGCCCTCGTGCAGCAGATCCATCTTGAAGTGGTCGGCGGGGCCGAGGAGGCGGTGCTGGTGGCGGTAGAAGGCGGCGGCAACGTCGGAGAAGACCTCGGTGCGCGGGTCGAGCCAGTCGGGACGCCTGAGGCCCGACCAGGTGCCCTGGGGGACGGTCCTGGCTCCGGGGTTGCGGGCGGCGAAACCGTCCGGGACGGTGCCGAAGTAGCCGGGGAGTACGGGATGCATGCCGAGCGCGCGCAGCCGGCCGGTGATTCTGCGGCCCAACTCGGCGCGCCTGGCTATCAGTTCGGGACTGGTGGGCCCGTCGTATCCGCTCATGTTCTGCAGCAGCCACCACGGCTGGTGCGAGGGCGCCGGGAGCCAGCTGCGCGCCTCGGTGTCGGAGTAGCCGAATTCGGTCAGCAGCCGGTGATAGACGGCCTCGGCGCCGGGCGTGACCAGCACCTCGTTGACGCCGTGCAGCGCGAGGACGTCGATCAGCCGCTCCCAGCGCGCCCAGTTGGCGTACGGGGCGGTGTAGCCGTCGTGGGTGTCGTTGAGGGCGAAGCGGTGCGGCAGAGAGGTGGCGCGCTCGAGCGGCGCGGCGGGGGCGGGCAGCCGGGCGGGCAGGGCCGGCTGGTCGCCGGCCCAGGAGAGGTGGCAGCGGCAGGTGTCCTTCAGATACCAGTGCACGCCGGTCAGGAGGGTGGCGGGGCTGGTGCCCGCGACGGTGATCCGGCCCCTGGTGCCGTCGACCCGGAAGCGGTCGGTGTCCGGGCCGTCCTCCCGCGCGAGGGGCTGGAGGTGGAACTGGTCGGCGTGGCCGGGCAGCAGCCGTTCCAGCGCCGCCCGCGCCGGGGCGGGGTCGTAGGCGGGTGACCGTTCCGGCCGGGGGACGGCGGGCCCGGCGGCCGTGGCGGGGGCCGCGGCACCGAGCGCAGCGCCCGCTCCGATCGCTCCGGCGGTTCCCAGTAATGCGCGTCGTGACGGTTGGCTCACGTGTGCCCCCACTGCTCGGCAGTAACAACGGACCCGTGCGGGGGCACGCTAACGGTCGGTCAGCCGCGGTCCAAGTAGGCCAGGACGGCCAGCACGCGCCGGTTGTCGTCGTCCGACGGGGGCAGCTGGAGCTTCCCGAAGATATTGGAGGTGTGCTTGGCGACCGCCCGCTCCGTGATGACCAGCCGGCTCGCGATGGCCGCATTCGACCGGCCCTCGGCCACCAGCTCCATCACCTCTACCTCGCGCGGCGTCAGCCGCCCCATCGGCCGGTCCCGTGCGCGCCGGGCCAGCAGCTGCGAGATGACCTGCGGATCCATCGCCGTACCGCCGCCCGCCACCCGGTGCACCGCATCGACGAACTGCTCGGCGTCGAAGACCCGGTCCTTGAGCAGATAGCCCACCCCGCCGCTGCCGTCGGCCAGCAGCTCGCGGGCGTACAGCTGCTCCACATGCTGTGAGAGCACCAGCACGGGCAGACCGGGCCGGGTCCGCCGGGCCTCAAGGGCGCACTGCAGACCCTCGTCCGTGAACGACGGCGGCAGCCGCACATCGACCACGGCGACATCGGGCGTGTGCTCCGCCAGCGCCCGCGTCAGCCCGGGCCCGCTCTCCACCGCCGCGGCGATCTCGAAGCCGTACGCCTCCAGCAGCCGGGAAAGCCCATCGCGCAGCAGAAACAAGTCTTCGGCGAGCACTACGCGCACGGAATCTCCAGTGTCACCAGGGTCGGACCGCCGGCCGGGGAACTGACGGTGAGGACGCCGTCGAAGGTACCGAGCCGGCGGGCGACCCCGCGCAGCCCGGAGCCCGCGGAATCGTCCGGAGGCAGCGCGGCGCCGCCCCGCCCGTTGTCCTCGACCGTGATGCGCAGCCGCCCCCCGAAGTGCCCGATACCGACGCGTATGCGGTCCGCACCGGAATGCTTCACGGCATTGGTCACCACTTCACTGACCGCGAAGTACGCCGCCGATTCCAGCGGCGCACCGACCCGCCGCTCCAGCGCCACCGTCACCTCGACCGGCAGCTCCGTGCGCAGCGCCAGCGCCCGTACGGCATCCCCCAGCCCGCGCTCCGCCAGCACCGGCGGATGGATGCCGCGCACCAGGTCCCGCAACTCGGTCAGCGCCTCGGCCGACGACCGGCGGGCCCGGCCCAGCATCTCCCTGGCCCGCGCCGGTTCCTTCTCCATCAGGGCCTCGACGGCGCCCAGACTCATGCCCATCGCCACCAGGCGGGCCTGCGCCCCGTCGTGCAGATCGCGTTCGATCCGGCGGAGCTCGGCCGCCGAGGCGTCCACCGCGTCCTGCCGGGTCGCGGTCAGCCGCGCCACCCGCGCCGCCAGATCGGCCTTGGGCGGCGTCAGGAACAGCGCGGCCAGCCGGAAATGGGCCCGTAGCAGCACCGGACTCCCGTACGCGGCGAGTGCCAGCAGAGCGATGCCGAGCGGCGGCGCCGCGCACAGCAGCAGTGGATGGTCGGTGGTCAGCGGACCGAACCCGAGCGCCTGGGTGCCCAGGCCCGTCACCCACTGGAAGAGGGGCAGCAGGACGAAGGCGATGCCGTACCCGGCCAGCGACGGCGGCAGCAGCGCCAGCGCGAACCCCGCCGTCGCATCCACCGGCAGCCACACCAGTTCGCGCCAGGTGGCCGGGTCCCGCAGCAGCACCGCGCAGCGCTGGGCCTGGCCGACCGGGCTGTGGCTCAGCCCCGGCGGAAAGGGGCGGTACGCCGCGGGTATGCGCAGCCCCGCGACCTCCTGCCCCCACACCCGGCGCCACTGGGCGAACATCCGGGCCAGCGACACCACGACCGGAGTGGTCAGCACCCCCACCCCGATCACCATCAGCGCCATGGACACCACGGTGAGCACGAACAGCACGATCGACCCGACCTCGGCGACCAGGGCGAGCCCCAGCCCCCGGGCCGCGGCGACCAGTGTTCTGCGGACCCTCATCCGTTCGCTCCCTGCGCTTCACGCGCCCGGCCGTCGGGCACGGGGACAGTTTCCCGCGTAGAGAAGGCCAGGTCATTGGGGTAAGCACCACCTTTTGGGTGGTGCGCACACCACCACCCAAGGAGGGCTCCCATGCGCACGGCATCGTCCGCGTCCGCCGCCATCCCCACACCCGCCACCCCCGTCTCTCCCACCCCGAGCCCCACCGCCGCTCCCGTCGCCGACCCGGCCGCCGCACCCGGCTACACCGCCGTGATCGCCGACACCCAGGAGCAGATCCGCGCCGCTCAACGCCTGCGCCACCAGGTCTTCGGCGAGGAGATGGGCGCCACCCTGCACTCCCCGCTGGCCGGTCACGACATCGACGCCGTCGACGACCTCGCCGACCATCTTGTCGTCACCCACACCGCGAGCGGTGAAGTGGTCGGAACCTACCGCCTGCTGCCGCCCGGCCGCAGCCGACGCCTCTACTCCGACGGTGAGTTCGACCTCACCGCCCTGGACGCGCTGCGCCCCTCCCTCATCGAGGCGGGCCGCTCCTGCGTCCACCCCGACCACCGGGGCGGCGCGGTGATCAACCAGATGTGGGCCGCCCTCGCCCGCTACACCCTGCTCTCCGGCCACCGTTACCTCGCCGGCTGCGCCTCCGTCCCGCTCGCCGACGGAGGCACTGCCGCCGCCCACGCCCGGGAACTGGGCCGCACCCGCTACGCCGCCCCGTCCGGTCTCCAGGTCACCCCGCACCACCCCTGGCACCCCACCGTCCCCGCCCCCGACCGCCCCAGCGCCGCCCAGTTGCCGCCGCTGCTCCGTGGCTATCTGCGCATCGGCGCGGTCATCTGCGGCGAGCCCGCCCATGACCCCGAGTTCGATGTCGCCGACTTCTTCGTGGTGCTGGACATGGAGCGCCTCGGCGACCGGTACCGCCGCTTCTTCCTGGGGGAGCGGTGACCGGGGGAGCGGCGAACGGCCCTTGGGACGTGTGGTCCGACTGCACGCCGGGCTGTGCCACCCACGCCCTGCCGCGCGTCCCGGCCACCCGGGGCGCCCGCCGGCTCGCGGCGTTCACACATGCCATGCGCCGCGCGCTGACGGACGGCGAGCGGATGGCCGATCCGGGACGGCTGAGCGCCCATGCCCGGGCGCTGATGGCGGCGCTCGGGATACGGCGGGAGGGCACCGCGGACCGCTTCACGGTGCCCGCCGGCGGCCCCGGCACCCTCATCGTCGTCAACCACATCTCCTGGCTCGACATCCCCGCACTGCTCGCCGTAGAACCGGTCACCCTGCTCGCCAAGCGCGAGGTCGGCGGCTGGCCGGTCGTCGGCGGGCTCGCCCGCCGCGCCGGTACGTACTTCATCGACCGCGGTAGCCCCCGACAACTCCCCCACACCGTCGCCGAATTGACCGGAATTCTCGCCTCCGGTCGTTCGGTCGCCGTCTTCCCACAGGCCACCACCTGGTGCACCGCCGGCCAGGGCACCTTCCGACGGGCCACCTTCCAGGCCGCCCTCGACGCGGGCGCCCCGGTCCGCCCGGTGACGGTCGACTACGCCCAGGGCGGCCACGCCGGCACGGTGGCCGCGTTCTGCGGGGAGGACACGTTCATCGCCTCGCTGCGGCGGATCCTCACGGCCCGCGCGCTGACCGTACGGGTCACGGCGCATCCGGCGCTCGCGGGGGAGGGGCGCGACCGGCGGGAGCTGGCCGCCCTGGCGGAGCGGGCCGTCCTGGGCGGGCGGGTGCCGACCGGACCCTCGCCGACCGGACCCTCGCCGACCGGGCTCCTGCCGGGCGAGCCCGGTGTGCCCGCCCCGCGACCGGCTCCGGAACCGGCGGCCCGGCACCATGTTTGACCAGCTGGACCAGTTCGCCGAGCCGCTCCGGGGCATGCTGGACTCGCCCTGGCTGTGGCTGATCGTCCTGCTGGTGTCCGGCCTCGATGCGCTGCTGCCGTTCATGCCGAGCGAGACCACCGTCGTACTCGTCGCCGTGCTGATCGGCCCGCACCCGCCGCTGCTTGCGCTGCTGGCCGCCGTCGCGGCGGCCGGCGCGCTGGCGGGGGACTGCCTCGGCTACGCCGTCGGCCGCTGTGCCGGTCCCCGCGCCACCGCCTGGCTGCTGCGCCGCATTGGGGTCTCCCCTGCTCAAGCGAAGTCGAGAGCCTGGGGAAGCGGCCGGGCCCGGCGGCGGCCCGGCCCCCACCGGGCCCGCACCACAGTCGAACGGCATGCCGCCACGCTCGTCATCGCCGGACGTTTCCTGCCCGGCGGGCGGGTGGTCGCCGCGCTCTCCACCGGCAGCGTCCGCTTCCCGCTGCGCCGCTTCGTCCTGCTGGACGCGGTGGGCGCGGGCCTGTGGGCGCTGTTCAGTACGGCCCTCGGTGGGCTCGGTGGCGCGGCGCTCACCGACTCCCCGGTGAAAGGGCTCCTGTTGGCGTCGGGGGCCGGGCTGGTGGTGGCGGGGTGTGTGGCGTGTCTGCGGCGCAGGGGCGGTACGGGTGCTCCGGGCGGTGGTACGGGCGCCCCGGTCGGGGGAGCCGTCCCCGTCCGGCCGGGCCCGTGCCGGGGGGTTCAGGACGGGGCCTGAGCCTGCCCCGCACCCCGCCCCGCCCCGTCCCCCGCAACCTCACACGCTGGGCGCGTACTTGTAGCCGACCCGACGTACCGTCACGATCGACGCCCGGTGGTCGGCGCCCAACTTGCGGCGCAGCCGGGCGACATGGACATCGACGGTGCGGCCGTCGCCGACATGGCCGTAGCCCCACACCGTGGTCACCAGCTGGTCGCGGGTGTGCACCCGGTGCGGATGCGCCACCAGATGGGCCAGCAGCTCGAACTCCAGGTACGTCAGGTCCAGCGGCCGGCCCTGGACCTGCGCGGTGCGCCGCTCGGGGTCGATCCGTACGACCGCGTCGCCGGTCGGCGCCGTGGCCGTTGCCGTCGCCGCCGGCTCGGCGGCGGGCGTGGCGGCGTCGGCCTGTTCGGCCGGTACCAGGACGAGGTAGCCGACCATCGGCGGCCGGCCGGGCAGGACGGGCACGCTGTGCTGGGGTGCCGGGAGCCAGGTGGCGCCGGCGTTCAACAGCTCGGCGACCGATTGGATGCCGGGGCGCGAAGCTCCACCGCTCGGGGCGGTGGCGGGCGCCAGGAGGGCTTCGTCGGGCGCTACTGCTCGCAATCGGTGACGGTGCGGGGTGGTCTGGGCGGACAGGGGGGCCGTCGCGGAAGTGGCAGGAAGGGTACGGACGTTCGTCATCGGGATCAGCTCTTTCGCGCAGGGAAGCGTCGGGGACGTCGTGCGCGCGGGCAGGGCTGGGGACGCCGGTCAGCGGCGTCGGAGAGGCGTGTGCGGGCCCGCGCTCAGTGCGCGCGGCAACACAGACGGTCGAAAGCGTGCGCCTGCCGGGACGGCCAGAAAGGCTCGAGGTCGCTGCGACCCGTCGCGGTGTGAGGAAGGCTGGCCATGGCTCTATTGAACCAGACCGTCGAGGGGATGGGGAACGGAGTTGACCGACGTCACGGCGCCGTCCCGGATGGCGGACGGATTGCCGCGCCCAGCACCACGCCGAGCGCGAGCGCCGTCAGATGGCCGACGTCGGTGAACGTCCGCTCCCGGCGCAGTACGGGCCGTATGCCCAGCGCCAGCAGCCCCGCCGTGGCCGCGGCCCGCGCGCCCCGGTGCGGGACGGCGGCGGCGAGGGCGCCGAGCGTGGCGTTCAGGCCGTAGCTCGCGCCGACGTCGATGGCCCGCGCCGTTTCGTCGGGAGGATCGGCCCGTACCCGGCCGCGCAGCCCCGCGTAGACCAGCAGGCTGGCCCCGATGTGCCCGGCCGCGAACACCCCGGCCGCGCGGGCGGTGCCCCAACGCGCCTCGGCCGTACCGAGCGTGGCCAGCAGCGCGGCGCCGTACGGCAGCGGCAGCGGCTCCTCGACGAACGCCGCGCTGGTGAGCAGCGTCCCCCACTGCCCGGCCCGCAGATTGACGACGTTGGTGGAGTGCGCCCGCAGCACCGCCGCGCGCCGCTCCCGGGGCAGCCGCGCCATGCGGTACGCACCGAGCTGGACGGCACCGACGTACAGCGGCGCGGCCCAGGGAAGGGCCGCCCGCCTCCCGAACATCCTCATCTCAGGCCCCCGTCGGCAGTCGCTTGCGCCAGTCCAGCGGGGCGACCTCGATGACCTTGTCCGGATTGCCGTCCCACTGCGCCGGCAGGCCCGCTTCGCTCAGCGCGGCCACCACCGTCCGGCCGACCTCCGCCCGGTCGTGCCCGGAATCCGCGTAGGCGCCGTACCGGACCGAGAGGCCGCCGCCGTCCGCGAGCGATTCGGTGTCCTGGTAGTGGAAGAAGACAAAGCCGTGGTCGGCCTCGGCGCGCTCGCCGCCGATCTCGGCCAGCGCGCAGCCGCTGCAGCAGCTGAAGTTCATCCGCGCCGTCAGCCCCTGCCGCTCCAGCGCGGCGAAGACCCCCGCCACCCGGTCCGCATCGGTCACCTCGGGCCATTCGGCCTGCTCGGCGAGCCGCTCCTCCCACAGGCCCCCGACGATCCGGCGCGCCTCGTCCAGGGAGACCGGTGCGTCCTCGGGGCCGAAGGTGTCGCACACGCCCTGCGCGACCTGGTGGAAGTCCCAGAAGCCGGACCGTATCTGCTGACGGGCCTGCTCCTCGGCCCTTGCACGGGTCTCCGGAGCGAGTCCGGGGGTGGCATACAGATCCGCGGACTGCCACTCCAGCGCTGTACGCCACGTCTCCCCGCGGCGCGCCCAGTCCACGAACACCGCTATGACCTGACCGGCATCGGCGCACTCCGCGCGGAAGTGCCGCTCCGGCCCGCCGTCGCGGTACTCCACGGTGAACGGCCCGTCGCCCTCCCGCCAGGCCTGCACGAACGCGTGCGGCTCGTCGGGGATCCGCTCGACGACCGCGAAGTGGTCGTCGTCGGCGCCTATCCGCCGCAGCAGGCCGGACAGTTCGGCTTCGGCCGGGCGCACAAGGTCCGGCCCGGTCTCGGTCTTGACGTTGATCGCAAGCATGCCCCCAGCGTGCCACCCGCCACTGACAAAGCCCCCGGCAACCGCCGCGACCTGCCGAAACGCCAAGCGGCCGGGCACGCGAAGGGGCCGGACCATCCCGGTCCGGCCCCCACTCACGTGCTTCCGCTGCGCCTTATGCGGCTCAGACCTGCTCGCGCTTCTCCAGCTCCGTGCAGCAGGTGTCCACCATCAGGCGGGTGACCACATACGGGTCGACGTTGGCGTTCGGCCGCCGGTCCTCGATGTAGCCCTTCTTCTCGACCTCGACCTGCCACGGGATGCGGACCGAGGCACCGCGGTCCGAGGCGCCGTAGGAGTACGAGTCCCAGGGGGCGGTCTCGTGGGCGCCGGTCAGGCGGTCCTCGATGCCGGTGCCGTACTGGCGCACGTGCTCCAGCGGCTTGTCGCCCTGGCCCAGCGCCTCGCAGGCGGTGATGATCGGGTCGTAGCCCTCACGCATCGCCCGGGTGGAGAAGTTGCAGTGCGCACCGGCGCCGTTCCAGTCACCCTTGGCCGGCTTGGCGTCGAGCGACGCGGTGACGCCGAACTCCTCCGCCACGCGGTGCAGCAGCCAGCGCGCCACCCACATGTGGTCCGAGACCTCCAGCGGCGCCAGCGCGCCGACCTGGAACTCCCACTGGCCGGGCATGACCTCGGCGTTGATGCCGGAAAGGCCGAGGCCGGCGGCCAGGCACAGGTCGAGGTGCTTCTCGACGATCTCACGGCCGAAGATCTCGCCGGCGCCCACGCCGCAGTAGTAGCCGCCCTGCGGAGCGGGGAAGCCACCGCCCTCGGGGAAGCCGAGCGGGCGGTCGCCCTCGAGGAAGGTGTACTCCTGCTCGATGCCGAAGATCGGCTCCTGCGCGGCGAACTTCTCCGCCACCGGGCGCAGCAGGGCGCGGGTGTTGGAGGCGTGCGGCGTGAGGTCGGTGTGGAGGACCTCACACAGGACGAGGAGGTGGTCGCCGCCGCGGATCGGGTCGGGGCAGCTGAACACCGGCTCCAGGACGAGGTCCGAGGAGTGGCCTTCGGCCTGGTTGGTGCTGGACCCGTCGAACCCCCACCGCGGCAGCTTCGAGCCGTCCGCAAGAATCTTGGTCTTGGAGCGGAGCTTGGCGGTCGGCTCGGTGCCGTCGATCCAGATGTACTCGGCCTTGATGGTCACGGGGTCCTCAATACAGGTAGGTGCGGGTACGCGTGCGGGCGTACCGCTGCACTCTCGCAATCAGCCGTTTCCCGTCCGTTGCTCGTATGTGAACCGCAGGTTACTCAATCGGACATCCTTCGATTTAGCCGCCACTCGCCTGATTTTGCCTGGCTTTCTGCGCCTAAATTCCCCTCTCGACCCAAGAAACCTCAGCCGTGCTCCTTCAGTAGTCCCTCGAATCCCAGATGGTGGACGCGCCGCACCAGCTCCTCGGCGCTGATCCCCATCGCCGCCGCCGTGTCCCCGATGTGCCAGTCGTGCGCCGCGAGCCGGTCCAGCACATGCCCCCGCCGGACCTGCTTGTCGGAGAGCCGGAACGTCTTGAGGTAGGCGACCCGGCCCTTGCTGTCCGTGATCATCTCGCCGATGTGCTGGGTGCGGTGCAGCGCGAACGGCGGCAGGAAACGGGACAGCCGGAACCGCCCCATGCGGTACACCGGGCGCACGGCGTAGGACTCGTCCAGCAGATCGCCCGCCATCAGGTCGTGATGCTGCTCCTCCCACTCCCGCTGCCGCCGCGCCGCCGCCGAGCGCAGATCCGCCACCGAGGCGATGTACTCCGGGTTGATCCGGACGGTGAAGTCCGGTACCGACCTGGGGCCGTACCGGCCGTACTGGTAGATCAGCTCGCCGTACATGTCGTGCACCAGAGAGGAGTGCAGCGCCCGGTAGTCGTCCGGATGCGGCACCACGAACGCGGCCGCCAGGGCGTCGGCGACGTACACCATCACCCCGCACTGGCCCGGATGGATCTCGAAGATCCGCAGCGCATCGGAAAGCCCGCGCACCTGCCCGCCCCGGTACGCCGTCTCCGCGCGCGGCGACAGCCCGTCTCGCACCGCGCGCCGGGTCCACTCCTCCCACACGATGGAAGGGCCGCCGAAATGCAGCGCCAGATAGCCGTCGAGCGCCAGATGGAGCGGCAGGAAGCGCAGCCCCACCGGAGCGTCACCGGCCGCCCGGGACCTGGGCTGCCGCTGGGCCAGCTTGCGCGGCAGATGCAGCGGCGCACAGTCCACCGGGTCGCGCCGGTCGCCGAACTGCGATCCGTAGGAGGCGGCGGGGGTGCCGTCACCGGTCCAGTTCGCCACGAAACCATGCGGAATGTACGAGGTGTACGAGCTGCGCCGGTCGGCCGCCACCGTGGTCACACCCCCCTCGTAGACCTCACGATGCAGCCGCAGGTCATGGATCGGCTCCGCACGCACCAGCGGGACCAGCCGGACACCACCCCACACCTGCGCCGGACGCGCGCTCAGCCCGTCCAGATCCAGCCCGCTCATGCCGCGCCCCCTCTTCCGTCGCCGGTCTCCTCCAGGAACTGCCGCACCCGGTCGTCCATATGGGCCCGCAGTTCCGCCAGGCCCGTACGGCCCTCCGCGAACCGCGCGAGCTGCGCCAGCGCCGGCAGGTCCTCGGCGTCGCGCACCCCCGCCGTGGGCACCGAGGCCGACAGCCGCCGTACCGCGAAGTCCTCCGCGTCATACACCGGGTTCAGATGGACGACGGCGGTACGGCCCTGAGGGTCGAGGCTGGTCCGCCAGGCCCGGAGCACCTCGCCGGCCAGCCCCGGCGGCGCGTTGTCCCACCCGTCCGAGACGATCACCAGCCGCTCCGGCGCGGACTCCAGCGCGTCCAGCAGCCGCATCCCGAGCGGGGTCGCCCCATAGGGATAGGCCAGGAGCGCGTCCTGCCGCCCCGATGTCCAGAGCGGCAGATACGTTCCGGCCAGCGCCTCCAGCAGGAAGTGGCAGGCCAACGCGACCGCCAGCGGGCGCTGCCGCTTCTGCCGCGACCCGGAGGCGGAGAAACTGTCGTCCAGTACGGCCGCCACCCGGCCCCACGTCCCGGCCTGCGCGCCCGCCGTACGCCGCGCCGCGGCCCGCAGTGCATCGGTCAGCTCCGTGCGGCGCGCCACCCGGTCGTCGAGGGACAGCCCCAGGACGTAACTCGCGAGCCGGGTCAGCGGCATACCCGTGAGGTCCGAGCCCACCTCGGCGCGGTGCGTACGGGCCGATTCCTGCAGGCGCAGCCGCTCCAGCCGCGTCATCCTCGGCGCGATGCGCTCCAGAAAGGTGCGGCGGTCGATGCCGCGCCGCGCCGCGAAGCCCTCCGCCACGGTGAACGGCAGCTCGTACAGGGCTCCCTGCTCGTAGTGTGCCCGCTGCCAGGTCTTCAGCAGCGGGGTGACGTAGTGCTTGCGGCGGCCCGGAGCGAAGAGGAAATCACCCAGCTCGCCGCCGCTGTGCCGGGCGTCCCCGAGCCGCAGATGGGCGTGGCGCGCCGCGCACTTGAGGCCGCTGCGGTACTTCACGGCATCCAGGGCGGGGTCGGGGCGCGCGGCGAACCAGTCACGCATGATCGCGCGGGTGCGGCGGTTGTTCACCTTGGCGGCGCGCAGCGCGCGGAACAGCCGGTAGACGCGCGGCGCCGGCAGCCGCGCCAGGCGGGCGGCGATCAGCCGGCCTTCCACCCGCCGCTCCTCGGGGCCCGCCTCGCCCGCCGTCTCCAGCAGCTGCCGGACGATCAGCGCCGCGTTGTGGTCGTTGATGTCCAGGGCGAGCGAAGCGGCATACAGCGGGCGGTAGTTGACCCGTACGTACTCGTGGAGAAAGCCCAGCGACATGTGCTGCGCGGCCTCGCCGGAGTGGAATTCGCGCTGCCCGGTGGAGGTGATCGCGGCATTCACGAACAGCAGCACGTCCTCGGCCGCCACCAGATCCGCATGTGTCGTCGCCGGCTCGGCGCGGGTCGCCATTCCGTCCTCCCCCGTAGCAGAAAGCCGGCCGGGGAATGGGGGCGCGAACAGCGAATCGTTGCTGAGCAGAGCAGGTCCGGAAGTCGCACCGGAGTCCCGCGGCCGGCTACGGAAACGTAACATCCGCGGCGCGGGACGGGCATCGGGATTTACGGGCGTGCGGATCGCGGGCGGGCGGATCGCAAGCCTACGGATCACGGGCGCGCGGATCATGGCAGGGGTATCGCGGGCCGATGCGGCCCGGATCACCTGGCCGAAAGGACGACCACGCGCCCCGCCCACCTCGCGTCCCTCACGCCTCACCGGCCATATCCATATGACGGCTTTGGTCGTGGAAGGCATGATCGAAGCGCCCTGACGTCTGGGGAGACCGCCCGCCCCACCGAGCCGAGGACCCGCACCCGATGACGAACGCCACCGAAACCAGCGCCGCCGACCCGACCGGCGCCACCGGCCCCGCCAGCTACGTGGAATCCGTCCTGGCCGCCCTCGCCGACGACCCCTCCCGCCCCGCGCTGATCTCCGCGGACGGTGCCGAGATCGGTGCCGGCGCCTTACGCGCCACCGTGCACCGCATGGCGGCCGTACTCGCCGCACGAGGCATCGGCCGTGACCGCACCGTCTCCCTCCTCAGCGGCAACCTCCCCGAGGTGCTCGCCGCCCGATACGCCGCCAACCTCCTCGGCGCCCGCGTGGTCTTCCTCTACGTCGGGATGGCCCCCGAGATCCTGGCCCGTATCACGGAGAGCGTGGAGACCGCTCTGCTGCTCGTCGACCCCGAACTGCACGACACGGCACGGGCGTTGCTCGGACACCTCCAGGGTCCCGCCCCCGAGGTCATGACCCTCGGCCCGGTCCCCGCCCCCGTACCGGACGCCCCCGCGGACACCGCCGCCCCCGGCCCCGACCTCCTGGCCGCCTGCGCCGCCCTCCCGGCCACCTTGGAAGTACCCTGCGCCGCCCGCCCCGAGGACGACTGGTGCATCCGCCACACCGGCGGAACGACCGGCATCCCCAAGGGAGTCCGGATGGCGAACGCCCCGTACGCCGCGATGATCGCCCAACAGCCGCCGGACGCCGACGGCGTGCGGCCCCGCTTCCTCGCCTGCACCTCACTCGCCCACCTGGCGGGCGTCCTCGCCGACATCGCGCTCACGGCCGGCGGCACCGTCGTCCTGCACCGCGCCTTCGACCCCACCGCCGTGCTCGCCGCCATCGCCCGCCATCGCCTCACCCACCTCTGGCTGCTGCCGCCGCTCCTCTACCGCCTCCTGGACGACCCCGCCCTCCCGGCCACCGACCTCAGTTCGCTCACCAGCATCACCTACGGCGGCTGCGTGGCCTCCCCGTCGCGGCTGGCGCAGGCGGCCGAGGTTTTCGGCCCGGTGCTGTACGGGGTGTACGGCATGTCCGAGGCGATGTCGATCACTGTGGCCCTCCCGGAGGACCACACCCCGACCGGCCCCGGCGGCCGGATCACCGTCGGCCGCGCGCTGCCCGGCGTGGAACTGGCCATCCGTGACGCGGACGGGCGGGACCTGCCGGCGGGGGAGCAGGGGGAGGTCCATGTGCGCTCCGCCGGCGTGACGACCGGCTACTGGAAGCAGCCCGAGCTGACCGCGCAGGTGCTGCCCGGCGACGGCTGGCTGCGGACCGGTGACGTCGGCGTGCTGGACGATGACGGCCGGCTCTATCTCGTCGACCGGGTCAAGGACCTGATCATCGTCGTGGGCGGCCATGTCCATCCGGCGGAGGTCGAGGACCTGCTGCACACCCACCCGGCGGTCGCCGACTGTGCGGTCTACGGGGTGCGTACGGCCGATGAGGCGGAGGAGGTGCATGTGGCGGTCGTGCCCGCGCCGGACCACGTCGTGGACGCCGACGCGCTCCGTGCTTTCGTCACCGAGCACAAGGGGGCCCTCTACACCCCCGCCGCCGTCCATCCGGTCGACGCGATTCCCCTCACCTCCGCGGGCAAGCCCGACAAAAAGCTCCTCCGGGCGACGGCCGCGAGGACCGCGACGGCCTGATCCCGGCCCGCGCGAGGGGTCGGCCGCGCAGCCCGTCCGCAGGGCCGTCCAGGGGCCTTTCCGGAGCCCTGGCCAGGGTGCCCAAATCCCCCCTGGCCAGGGGCTTTTGTCAGTGGTCGGCGGTAGAATGGGAACCAGTCAGTGAGGGTTCACCCAGCACTCCAGGAGGTTGCCGATGGCCGCTGCCGCACTCATGACGAAGCCTCTCCCGAGCCACCCGCTGTCCAAGAAGCCGCTGCCGGCCGGATGGCCGCGCGAACGGTATGAATCCCACAACCGCCGCCTGAAGGCCATGCGTCTGGCCATAGCCCTGCTCGACACCGGCGTCTACCGCCCCGAGCAGGCCCACAACCGCAGGATCCGCACCACCGCGGCCGCCATAGGCGTGCACGCGCCCTCCGACACGACCTGCCGCCTGGTCCGCGCCCTGATCTACGACAACTGCTGACGGCGCTACCTGACCACGGACACCCGTCCATGACACCCGACCACGACGCCTGCTGACGGCGCCGGCGGGCGGCCCGGGGCTACTCCCCGGGCCGCCCGCCCGCTTCCATGACCTCGACCTCCGCCAGCGCCTCGTCCAGCCACGCCACCCAGAAGGTCTCCAGTCCGATCCCGGCGCGCAGCACAAGCCGTCGCAACCGGTCCTCCGGGTCGGCCGCGGCCCCGAAATCGCGGCTCTCGATCTCCTCGTACTCCGCCAACTGCCGCCGGTGCAGGGTCAGATGACGCCGCAGCTCCTCATCGAGCCCCGCGCGCCCGACCACCGCGGCCGCCCGCAACCGCAGCAACAGCGCATCCCGGATGGGCTTGGACTCCTGCTCGCGGGACGCCCAGCCGGTCAGCTCCGCCCGGCCCGCGGGCAGTACCTCGAACTCCTTCTTCTGCCCACGGGCCGGCCGCTCGGACGGCAATGCGCGAATGAGCCCGGCCTGCTCCAGCTTCCCCAGCTCGCGATAGATCTGCTGGTGCGTCGCCGACCAGAAGTACCCGATCGACCGGTCGAACCTGCGCGTCAGCTCCAGCCCCGAAGAGGGCTTCTCGAGCAGCGCGGTGAGAATCGCATGCGGAAGGGACATGAGGAGATCCTAGGCACGGCGTTCACCCTGGTGACCAGGTCACAGGGCAGCCGCCAGCTCCGTCCCCTGCTGAATGGCCCGCTTGGCATCCAGCTCGGCCGCGACGTCCGCCCCGCCGATCAGATGCACCGCACGCTCCTCGGCCCGCAGCTCCTCGTACAGATCCCGCCGCGGCTCCTGCCCCGTGCACAGCACGACCGTGTCCACGGGGAGCGTGGCGGCCGTACCGTCGACCGTGACATGCAGCCCGTCATCGTCGATCCGCTCGTACGTCGCCCCCGCGAGCATCGTCACCCCGCGGTGCCGGAGCTCCGTACGGTGGATCCAGCCCGTGGTCTTGCCCAGCCCGGCGCCGACCTTCGACGCCTTGCGCTGGAGCAGATGCACCTGGCGCGGGACCTTGGGCCGCTCGGGCGCCCGCAGTCCGCCGCGCTCGCCGTACGCCATGTCCACACCCCAGGCGCGGAAGTACGTCTCGGGGTCCCGGCTCGCCCCGTCCCCGGCATCGGTCAGGAACTCCGCGACATCGAAGCCGATGCCGCCCGCACCGATGATCGCGACCCGGTCGCCCACCTCCGCGCCGTCGCGCAGCACGTCGAGATAGCTGACCACACTCGGATGATCGATCCCCTCGATCTCCGGAATGCGCGGCTCCACCCCCGTGGCGACGACGATCTCGTCGTACGCACCGAGATCGGCGGCCGTCACGGCGGCGCCCAGCCGCACCTCGACCCCGCGCACCGCGAGCTGCGTACGGAAATACCGCAGGGTCTCCTCGAACTCCTCCTTGCCCGGCACCCGCTTGGCGATGTTCAGCTGCCCGCCGATCTCCTCGGCCGCATCGAACAGCGTCACCTCATGCCCCCGTTCGGCGGCCGAGACGGCACACGCCAGCCCGGCCGGCCCGGCGCCCACCACACCGATCCGCTTCCGGTGCCGCGTCGGCGACAGCACCAGCTCGGTCTCATGACAGGCCCGCGGGTTGACCAGACACGACGTGATCTTCCCGCTGAAGGTGTGGTCGAGGCAGGCCTGGTTGCACCCGATGCAGGTGTTGATCTCCTCGGCCCGGCCCTCCTTGGCCTTGTCGACGAAGTCCGGGTCGGCGAGGAACGGCCGGGCCAGCGACACCATGTCCGCGCGCCCGTCGGCGAGCAACTCCTCGGCCACCTCAGGGGTGTTGATCCGGTTGCTGGTCACCAGCGGCACGGAGACCGACCCCATCAGCCGCTTCGTCACCCAGGTGTACGCGCCGCGCGGCACCGACGTCACAATGGTCGGAATCCGGGCCTCGTGCCACCCGATCCCGGTGTTGATGATCGTCGCGCCCGCCGCCTCGATCTCCTTGGCGAGCGCGATGACCTCCTCCAGCGTCGACCCGCCCGGCACCAGGTCCAGCATCGACAGCCGGTAGATCACAATGAAGTCCGCACCGACGCGCTCGCGGGTACGCCGCACGATCTCCAGCGGAAAGCGCACCCGGTTCTCGTACGAGCCGCCCCACCGGTCCGTACGGTGATTGGTCGCCCCGGCGATGAACTCATTGATCAGGTACCCCTCGGAGCCCATGATCTCCACGCCGTCGTACCCGGCAGACCTGGCCAGCTCGGCCGCCCGCACATAGTCCTCGATGGTCTGCTCGACCTCGTCGTCGGTGAGCGCATGCGGCGTGAAGGGGCTGATCGGCGCCTGGATCGCGCTGGGGGCGACCAGGTCGGCGTGGTACGCGTACCGCCCGAAGTGCAGGATCTGCATCGCGATCCGTCCGCCCGCGTCATGCACCGCATCGGTCACGGTCCGGTGCTGCGCCACCTCCGCCTCGGTGGTGAGCTTGGCCCCGCCCTCGTACGGCCGTCCCGCGTCGTTCGGTGCGATGCCGCCGGTCACCATCAGGCCGACGCCGCCCCGCGCCCGGGCGGCGTAGAAGGCGGCCATCCGCGCGAACCCGTTCTCGGCCTCCTCCAGGCCGATGTGCATCGAACCCATCAGCACCCGGTTGGGGAGTGTGGTGAAGCCGAGGTCGAGGGGGCTCATCAGGTGGGGGTACGGGCTCATCGGGCGCCTCCTTGCGCAGCGGTCGTCAGCACGGTTCTAGACCACCCGAGGCCGTTATGCAACAAGTTGCATAACGTCTTCGGGTGGTCGCGACGAAGCTCACACCCCGGGCGGCGGGCGCGGCCGCGGAGGTGTCACGGGCCGGTGCGCAGACAGGGGTCCCCGACCGCCCCCGCCATGGGCAGGTCTCGAGGCGCTTGCGGCTGAGGCGGGTCTGCTCTCCCTGGTGCGACGGATCGGGCGCCCCGGCGAAGATCACTGGTCTTCAGTCCAACGGGTTGGCGACGGCCTGTTTGAGATCACACGGGAGTGCTCATGGAGTGCTCATGGGACTGCCGGGTCTCCATGGCAGTCCCGGGCCCGTCGGTGCTCGGCCCGAGTATGCGGCCGCGTGGGGGTGTGACGTATCACAGACAACGCTGCAGTGCTATGGCAGCTTCAACTGTGCTACCCGGTACGGGAGTTACCGGTGGCCAGTCCGGTACGTGGAGAGGATCGAATGAGCACTCTGGAAGTCCCGACGCTTGATCACGTGGTGGACACGGGTCGGTATCCCCTGGCGGAACTCGACGGCGCCGAGGGGCAGGCCGTCGTCGCCCGCGCTCGGCGGGAACTGTCCACGCTCGGCTGCACCGTCCTCCCGGACTTCATCCGCCCCTCGCTCCGCGATGTCCTGCGGCAGGAGTGCACGGAAATCGCCCCGCGGGCGCACTTCGACGTCGAGACCGTCAACGTCTACAACATCGCGGTGGACGAGTCCCTGCCCCAGGACCACCCGAGCCGCCTCTCCTTCGAACGCGGCAACGCGTTCGTCGCACGGGACCGCATCCCCGCGAACTCCCTCATCAGTCAGCTCTATTCGGCCGAGGCGTTCCAGCGCTTCATCGCCCGCTGCTTCGAACTGCCGCAGCTGCGCGAGCTGGCCGACCCGCTCTCCGGGCTGGTCCTCAACGTCGTCGAGCCGGGCAAGGAGCACCCCTGGCACTTCGACACCAACGAGTTCACCGTGAGCATGCTGACCCAGGAGCCGCAGGCCGGCGGCGTCTTCGAGTACTGCCCCCACATCAGGTCCGCACACGACGAGAGCTTCGCCGACGTCCGGGACGTACTGGCCGGCCGAGGCGAACGGCTGCTCCGGCGACTCCCGCTCCGACCCGGTGACCTGCAGCTGTTCAAGGGCCGCTACTCGCTGCACCGGGTGAGCCCCGTGGGAGGGGAGGTCGCGCGTCATTCGGCGATATTCGCCTACAGCGAGCGTCCGGGCGTCGTCGGGAGCGTGGCCCGGACCCGGCAGCTGTTCGGTCGCGTACTGCCCGAACACCTGGCGGCCGAGGGACGACCCGTACGGGGCGACCAGCTGCTGGACTAGCCGGCCACGACAGCACGCACCTCCCGCAGCTCGCCACAGCACCTCCCGCAGCCGCGACACATCCCCAGAGGTCCCGCAGGGCCCGACAACCCGAAGAGAGAGCCGACTTGAACGACCATCAAGACACCGCCACCACCGCCACCACCCCGACCTTCGCGCACGAGAACACTCTGCCGCGTGTGCCGCTGCCCACGCTGGAGGAGAGCTGCGAGCGGTTCCTCGCCTGGTGTGCGCCGTTGCTGACCGCCGAGGAGCGGGCGGCCACCGAGGCGGAGGTGGCCGCCTTCCTCCGGCCCGACGGCCCCGGCCGGGCGCTGCAGGCGGCGCTGGCGGAGTACGACGCCACCGAAGGGGTGCACAGCTGGCTCGACACCTTCTGGCCGTACCGCTACCTGGGCCGCCGGGACCGGATCGCGCTCAACGCCAACTTCTTCTTCCTCTTCCAGGACTCCGGCCGGCCGCAGGTGGAGCGGGCGGCCGGCCTCATCGCCGGATCGCTCGACTACAAACGGCAGCTCGACCAGGAGCTGATCCCTCCTGTCGTGCAGCGCGGCCGGCCCCAGACCATGGCGCAGAACACGTATCTCTTCTCCACCACCCGGATTCCCGGGGCGGTACAGGACACCGTCCGCGCCCCCTACTCCGAGCAGTGGCCGGGCCCGTCCGACGCCCGGCACGTCGTGGTGTTCTTCCGCGGCGGCATGCACAAACTCGACGTCCTGGGCGCGGACGGCGTCCCGCACAGCCTGGACGACCTGGAGGCGGGCCTGCGCGCCGTCATCAAAGCCGGCACCGAGCCGGCCGGCTCCGAAGCCTCCGTCGGCCCCCTCACCACCATGGCCCGCGCGGAGTGGGCGGCCGCCCGCGAGTCCCTCCGCACCCACCACCCCAGCAACGCCACCACCCTGGACGACATCGAAACCGCCCTGTTCTGCGTCTGTCTGGAGGACTTCGCACCCAAGGACACCCAGGAGGCCTGTGACAACCTCCTCTACGGCGACCGCGGCAACCGCTGGTTCGACAAGGCCGTGTCCTTCGTCGTCTTCGCCGACGGCCGCGCGGGCATCAACGTCGAACACTGCGAACTGGACGGCACCACCGTCCTGAGCTTCGTCGACGCCTTGCTGGGCACCCCGGCGGAGGAACACTCCCGCCGGTCCGGGGCCCGCTCTCAGGGCCTGCCCGCGCTGGAGCCCCTCACCTTCGTCCTGGACGACGCCCTGCGGGCCCACGTATGCTCCGCCGCCGACGCGTTCGCCCGGTACGGCGCCGCCACCGCCACCACCACCCTCTCCTTCGAGGACTTCGGCGCCAACACCGCCAAGGCGCTGGGCGTCTCCCCGGACGCTTTCGTCCAGCTCGCCTACCAACTCGCCCACCAGCGCGCCAAGGGGCACCTGGGCGCGACCTACGAGTCGATCGCCACCCGCCAGTGGCGCCGTGGTCGCACCGAGGCGATGCGCGTCGTCACCCCGGAGATCGTCGATTTCGTGGCCGCGATGGAGGACCCGGCCACCGACGCGGGAACCCGCCGCGCCGCCCTGCGCACCGCCGCCGAGGCGCACATCACCCGCGCCAAGCAGTGCCAGGCCGGCGACGCCCCCGAACAGCACCTCTGGGAACTGGAACTCATCCAGCGCCGCCGGGGCACGGAGCTGGGCGTCACCGAACAACCGGCCCTCTACCGCACCCCGGGCTGGCTGACGATGCGCGACGACTACCTGAGCACCAGCTCCGCCCCGTCCGCCCACATCCAGTACTTCGGCTTCGGCTCCACCAGCAGCCGCTGTATCGGCGTGGCCTACGTTCTGCTCCCCGAACGCTTCAATGTCTACCTGAGCACACCGCTCCCGGTCGCCGCCCAGATGCACACCTTCGCCGACCGCCTCCGCGAGGCGGTGGCCGAGCTCCGCGAACTGCTGGCATAAGCTGCGAGCCCCGTCGACGCCGGATGGTGGTGACGGGGCTACGACTCGCCGGCACCCCGCCGCTGCTGCGCCGCGAGCCCGTCGAGTACCAGCCCCAGCCCCAGCTCGAACCCGCGGTCATCCAGCGCCGCCAGTCCCGCGTCGGCCCCGGCCGCGGCCTCCAGGGAGTCGGCGAGCGCCGGATACAGCGGCCGGTAACCCTCGGGTGAGCGCGCGAAGCCCGCGGTGAACGTCTCCAGGGCGGAGCCGAGGACCAGATAGTCGAGGGTCGCCGCCACCTCGGCCGCCCGCTCCGGTGTGCAGCCGGCCCGGCCCAGGGTGGCGAGCAGGGTGTCGTACCCGCGCAACGCCTTGTCGGCCTCCACCCTGCGCCGCGCAACCAGGGCGATCATGTTCGGGTGACGCAGGTACACCTGACGGTAGCCGCGTGCGTAGGCGGCGATGCCCTGCCGCCAGTCCGGGTCCTCCAGCGGGGTCAGGTCGATCTCTTCGTTGATCAGCTGTGAGGCCGCGTCCAGCGCGTCCTCCTTGGATGCGACGTGGTGGTAGAGCGACGCTCCGCGCACCCCGAGGCGCTCCGCGAGCGTCCGCATCTTGAGCGCCTGCGGGCCCTCCTGGTCGAGCAGGTCGAGGGCGGCGCGAGCGATGATCTCGCGGCTCAGCAGTGCCTGGCTCGGTCGGCCCATGTGGTGTTCCCCCTCGGTCCCGCCGCCAGGTTATCCGCGGCAGGGGGTTCACAGGCGGGCAGGTCCGGGCTATGGTCCCCGCAACCAAATATCTAACAACGTTAGATTTAGGCCCGCGGGGCGCGCCCCTACGTCCCCCCGTCCCCCGAAGGTGCTCATGACTGATCCCACTCCCGCAGCTTCTGCCGGATCCCCGCCGGACAGCGACGCCGCCCGCCTGGAGGACCTGGGCTACCGGCAGGAGCTGCGCCGCAGCCTCGGCGTGCTGGGCAACATCTCCATGGGCTTCGCCGTCGTCTCCCCGGTGGTGGCGCTGTACGCGGTGGCCATGGTCGGCACGACGGTCGCGGGCCCCGCCTGGATCTGGGCGCTGCCGCTCGTCCTGATCGGCCAGTGTCTGGTGGTCAACGTCTACGCCGAGCTCACCTCCCAGTGGCCCGTCGCCGGCGGCCCGTACCAGTGGGGCCGCCGCCTGCTGGGGCCGTCCTTCGGCTGGATGGGCGGCTGGGTGTGGCAGTTCGCCGTGATGTTCGGCAACACCACCGTGGCCTATCTGGCCGCACCCTGGGTCTTCGCCCTGATCGGCGTCACGCCGTCACCGGGGGCGATGGTGGCGATGTCGATGGCCATCCTCATCGGCTGCATGCTGATCAACGCCTACGGCATCAAGGTCCTCAGCCTGGTCGTGTCGATGGGCATCGCCGCCGAGGCGATCGCCTCGGTGCTGGTTGGCCTGACGCTGCTGCTGTTCTTCCGCGAGCACGGATTCGCCCTGTTCACCGGGACCATGGGGGCCGAGGCGCTCTCCGGCGGCTCCGGCGTGATGGCCTTCCTCGCCGCCGTCGCCGTAGCCGGCTGGGCCTTCATCGGCTTCGATGCCTGCGTCTCCACCTCCGAGGAGACCAAGGACGCCGGCCGCCAGGTGCCGCGCGCCATGTGGTGGTCGCTGCTCAGCGTCGGCGCGGTGGTGATCCTCAATGCGATGGCGGTCGCCCTCGCACACCCCCACCCCGAGAAGGTCGTGGCGGGCGAGGACCTCGACCCGGTGACCACCGCTGTGACCACCTCCTTCGGCTCCTGGTCGGACAAGCCCTTCATCGCCGTCGTCCTCGTCGGCTTCCTGGCCTGCGCGATGGCCTCCCAGGGCGGCGCCGCCCGCGGCCTGTACTCCCTCGCCCGGGACGGCGTCTTCCCGTTCTCCGCGCAGGTCAAGAAGGTCAACAAGCGCCAGGCCCCGATCGGCGGCCTGATCGCCTCCACTGTGGTGAGCGGCGCCGCCCTGCTGCTCGGCCTGAACGCCACCGCCATCGGCAGCCTGATCGCCTTCGGGACCGCGGCCACCTTCCTGCCGTTCTTCCTCACCGCGCTGGCCGCGCTGATCGCCCGGCTACGCGGTACCTGGGTCCCGTCCGGTCACATCAGGCAGGGCGCGAAGGGCACCGTCCTCAATGTGCTGGCGGTCCTGTGGACCGGCTTCGAGGTCGTCAACGTCTGCTGGCCGCGGGAGATCCTCGCCGCGCCCGGCGCCCCCTGGTACCAGGTCTGGGCCGGCCTCCTCGGCACCGTCGTGATCATCGTCATCGGTCTCGCCTACCTGGCCGTCAAGCGGCCACAGGACAAGATCCGCGACGCCGCGCGTGCCGCCGGGGGAGCCGTCCAGCGCGACACCGAGCACGATCCCCAGCACAACAACAAGGACAACCTCACCCCCGAGCCCTCCTGACCCCAAAGGCCTCCGCTCCCCTCAGTCCCCCATCCCTCCCATCCCCCCATCTGCCCATCCCCAAGTCCCTCAGCAATTGCCCCCGTTACCCAGGAGCCCTCCGCAATGAACACCCCCACCAGCAGCCCGTCGCCGCAGCTTCGCGCCCCCGCGGAGTGGGAGCCGCACGCCGGCTGTCTGATGGCCTGGCCGTACGACAAGGACGGCTGGGGTGACCGGCTGACCACCGCCCAGGCCGAGATCGCCGCCATCGCCCGAACGATCTCCCGCTGCGAGCCCGTCACCATCGTCGCCGAGCCCGGCACCGCCGAAGAGGCCCGCAGTGCATGCGGCAGCGGCGTCACCGTCATCGAGTACCCGGTCGACGACTGCTGGACCCGCGACACCGCCCCGATCTTCGCCCTCGACGCGACCGGGAGCACGGTGACCGGGCTCGACTTCACCTTCAACGGCTGGGGCGGACAGTTCCCGCACGAAAAGGACAACCTGCTGCCCGTCGGCGCCTGCGCGTACCTGGACGTGCCGCGCGAGCCCGTCGGCATGGTCCTCGAAGGCGGCTCGGTCCTCACCGACGGCGAGGGCACGCTCATCACCACCGAGGAGTGCCTGCTCCACCCCAACCGCAACCCCGGTATGACCCGCAGTCAGATCGAGAGCACCCTGCTCGCCGCGTACGGGGCCACCAAGCTGATCTGGCTTCCGTACGGCCTCGACGGCGACGACGTCACCAACGGCCATGTCGACCTGGTCGCCGCCTACCTCGGCCCGGCCAAGGTCCTCCTCCACACCCAGCCCGACGCGGCCGGCCCCAACCACGCCCGCATGGAGGCCAACAGGGCGGTCCTCGAAGCCACCACCGACGCCCGCGGCCGCCGCTTCGAGATCGTGGAGCTGCACCACCAGCCGCACTTCGAGGTCGACGGGGAACCGGTGCGGACGTTCAGCTACACCAACTACTACGAGACCAGCGGCAACGTCGTCGTCCCCACGGCGGACGCGCCGGAGGACGACCTGGCCCTCGCCCAGTTCCGCGACCTCTTCCCCGAAAAGGACATCGTGGGAACCCCGGCCCGCGTGCTCGCCAGGAACGGCGGCGGCGTCCACTGCGTCACCCAGCACATCCCGCGCGCCCAGTAGCGCGCCCCCGAACCTCGAGAGCCGCTCCGTCGGCCGGTCCCGCCGGGCGGCTCTCGAGTCCTCCCCTCATCCGTGTAGACGCGACCGTCTGCCCTTTGTCCAGGAGTGATGTCATGAACGTGCCACGAATGTCCCGCCGCGGTTTCCTCGGCGCAGCAGCCATGACCGCCGCCGCGGCCACCGCCTTCAGCGGCCGCGCCGTCGCCGCCACGTACAACGGTGAGAACTACACCGCTCCCGCCGAGTGGGAGGCACACTCCGGCTGCGTCATGGCCTGGCCCTGGGACCGCAACGTCGGCTGGGGAGCGCTGCTGAACGACGTCCAGGCCGAGATCGCCGGCATCGCCACGGCCATCGCCCAGTTCGAGCCGGTCACCATGTTCGCCGAACCGGGCCAGGCCGCCGCGGCACGCGCGCAGTGCGGCAGCACGGTCACCGTCACCGAGTACCCGATCAACGACTGCTGGGCCCGCGACACCGGACCGATCTTCGCCCTCAACCAGCCGAAGAACGCGAAGCTCGGTCTCGACTTCGGCTTCAACGGATGGGGCAACAAGTACCCCTTCGACAAGGACGACTTCCTGCCGGTCGGCGTCTGTCAGTACCTGAACGTCCCCCGCCAGGACGTCTCGATGATCCTCGAGGGCGGATCCGTCATCACCGACGGCGACGGCACGCTCATCACCACCGAGGAATGCCTGCTCAACCCCAACCGCAACCCCAGCATGACCAAGGCCCAGATCGAGAGCACCCTGCTCGCGGCCTACGGCGCCACCAAGGTCATCTGGCTGCCCTACGGTCTCGCCTTCGACGACATCACCAACGGGCACGTCGATCTGATCGCCGCCTACCTCGGCCCCGCCAAGCTCCTGCTCCACACCCAGCCCGACACCGGCAACCCGAACCACGACCGGATGGAAGCCAACCGCACCGTTCTCCAGAACAGCACCGACGCCCGCGGCCGCAGCTTCCAGATCGTGGAGATGCACCACCAGCCGCAGTTCACCCACCACGGGCTGCAGGTGAAGACGTTCAGCTACACCAACTACTACGAGACCAGCGGCAACGTGGTCGTCCCCACCGCCGGTGAGCCGACGGACGCCCTCGCCCTCGCCCAGTTCCAAACGCTGTTCCCCGGCAAGCAGGTCGTGGGCAAGCTCGCCCGCACCCTCGCCTGGGGCGGTGGCGGCGTGCACTGCGTGACGCAGCACATCCCGGCAACGCAGTAGCGAAAGACGCGGCGCCGCAGCAGCTGTACGGGGGTCAGCTCTGCGGCGCCGTACGCGCGGACACAGCGGACACAGCGGACACAGCGGCGCCCGGACAGCCGCCGCCTGGGCGTGACTCGCCCCAAAGGGACGTACAACGGGCGGCCCTCGAGGAAGGGAAGCAGGGGAAGTGCGGAATCCCGTACCGGGAACCGCACCGTGGATTACCTTGCCAGCGTGGACCAGTTGATCCCCTCAGACCCGACGCACATAGGCCCGTACCGCCTGATCGCCCGCCTGGGCGCCGGCGGTATGGGCCTGGTCTATCTCGGCCGTTCCGAGGCCGGGCGGACCGTCGCGGTCAAGGTCGTCCAGGACGAGTACGCCCAGCACCCGGAGTTCCGCAGGCGCTTCGCCCGTGAGGTGGCGGCCGCCCGGCGGGTGGGCGGCTCCTGGACGGCGGACGTGCTCGACGCCGACACCGAGGCCGCGGTGCCCTGGGTGGCGACCCAGTACATCCCGGGGCCCGACCTGACCACCGTGGTGGCGAACGACTTCGGGCCGCTGCCCGAGAACTCCGTGACGGTGCTGGCCAACCGCCTCGCCCTCGCCCTGCAGGCGGTGCACGAGGCGGGCCTGATCCACCGGGACCTCAAGCCGTCCAATGTGCTGGTGACGGTGGACGGGCCGCGCGTGATCGACTTCGGTATCGCGCGGGCCATGGACACCCTCGCGGGGGACAGCCTGCACACCCGCACCGGCATGCTGATCGGCTCTCCCGGCTTCATGTCGCCCGAGCAGGTACGCGGCCTCGAACTCACCCCCGCCAGCGACGTGTTCTGCCTGGGCGCCGTCCTCGTCTACGCCGCCACCGGACGCCTGCTCTTCGGCGCCACCGAGACCGGGCTGAACGCCCACCTCTTCCGGGTCGCCGAGGAGGAGGCGGACCTGGCCGGCGTGCCGGAGCCGCTGCTCGATCTCGTACGCGAGTGTCTCGACAAGGACCCGGCCCGGCGGCCCACCCTCCAGCAGGTCGCGGGCCGCACGGAGGCGGACACGGGCGGGGAGTGGCTGCCGGGCGCGGTGCTGGCCCAACTCGGCCGTCATGCGGCAAAGTTGCTGGACTACGCACCTGAGACGGTCGTCGGCACGCCCGGTGCCGCGCCCGCCGAGGCGCCGGTACCCCTTGCCGGCCCGCGCATCCCGTCCGGGCCGCCGCAGCCGCCGCCACCCTCGCCGCCTGCCTACGCGCCCACGGCCCCGGCGCACCTCGACCCCCCACCGGGGTTCGGACCACCTCCGGGCGTGACCCCCCACGCCTGGCCCACACCCCCTTCCCCGCCCCACCTCCAGGACGCTCCGCCCCCGCACCCCAGGCGCTGGTGGGGCCTGGCGGTGGTCGCTCTTGTGCAGCTGTTCGTGCTGATCGACGCGACGTCCCTGCACATGGCGTTGCCGTCCATCATGGTCGATCTGCACATGCCCGCCGACGACTTGAACCTGATGTTCACCGCGTACGAACTGGCCTTTGGCGGGCTGCTGCTGCTCGGCGGCCATCTCGCGGACCTGATGGGCCGCAAACGGATGTTGATCATCGGCCTTGCCGGCTTCGCGGTGGCCGCCGCGGTCGGCGGCTCGGCCCCCACCTCCGGCGCGCTCGTCGTGGCCCGCGCCCTGCAGGGCGTCTTCGCCGCACTGCTGTCGCCGGCCGCACTGGCCCTGGTGTCGGTCAACTTCACCGAACCGAAGGCACGCGGCAGGGCGTTCGGGGTCTACGCTGCGATCGCCGCCGGCGGCTCGACGGTGGGCCTGCTCACCGGCGGATGGCTGCTGGACCACCTGGGCTGGCGCACGTGCCTGTACGTTGACGTCCTCCTTGCCGTGATCGCCGTGATCGGTGCGGCCACCCTGGTGCACGACCGCCCGGTCCGCACCGGCCGCCGCCTCGACGCGGTGGGCCTGCTGCTCGGCTCCGGCGGGATCGCCGCCCTCTTCCACGGCTTGCAGCAGACGGGCCCGCGCGGCTGGACCGACCTCCTGGTACTGGCCCTGTTCGCGGTCGGCGTCGTCCTTCTCCTGGCTTTCGTGGGGTGGCAGACCAGGACAGCCGACCCGCTCCTGCCGCCGTACATCATCAGGGACCGCAACCGCCTCGGCTCCTTGCTCGCCCTGTTCCTGGCCGGCGTGGGCGCGTTCGCCCTCTTCCCGACCCTGATGGCGTACCTGGAGAACATCCGCGGCTACACCCCGCTCGCCACCACCACGGCCATGCTGCCCACGGTCGCCGCGATCGTCATCGGCTCCACCCAGGTCTCCGCCCGCCTGCTGCACCGCGTGGCACCGCGCAACCTGATCGTGCCGGGCCTGCTGCTCACCGCGCTCGGCCTGCTGCTGCTGACCTTCCTCGAGCCCGACAGCGAGTACGTCGCACTGGCCCTGCCCGGCATGCTCCTCGCCGGCTTCGGCCTCGGCACGGCCCTGATGCCGCTCTTCTCCCTCGCGACGGCCGGCATCGCCGCGCCGGACTCCGGCGGCGGCGCGGCAGTGACCGGCACGGCCGACCAGGTGGGCGGGGCGCTCGGCACGGTGCTGTTCGGCAGCGCCCTCGCCTCGGCCGTCGCCGCCGGACTGGAGGATGCCCCCGAGCTGCCACCGGCCTTCGTCGAAGCGGCCCGGAGCGGCCAGATCATCAGCGGGCAAGGGCTTCCGCCGCATCTGGCGCATGTGGTCAACAAAGCAGCGCTGGACGGCTGGACCAACGCCCTGTGGTGGTCGGTCGGTATCACGCTGCTCGCGGGTCTGGTCGCGGCTCTGCTGGTCAGGTCCACCGGCGGCCCGGCGAGCCCCCAGCTCGCCGGGCCGGTCGTCCCGGCCTCTGACCAGCGGGACGCCCGCTGACCCTGCGCGTCCTTGCGGCAGTGCGGCAGCCCGAGCCGCACCACGGAAAAGGCCGTCGGCCGTGCCTTCCGAAGCGGGAAGAGCACGGCCGACGGCCCACAGACGGCCCAGGCGGGCGGAAACCGCTCCGGCCTGCGGCGATCTTAGATGTCGAAGTACAGGTCGGAAACGTGCCTGAGCAGTGCAAACGGCATTGATCGACTGAGGGCGGTGCACAACCGGTGCACATGGCTGCCGAGCGGGGCAGCGCGAGCAACTCCCACAGGGGAGCCAGTCGGTGGTGGTCGCGCCGGTGACGGAGCCAGAGCAGCCAGGCCCGCACGTCCCGTCGGAAGCCCTCGGGCAGCTCGCGGACGCGGCACTCGATCCACTCCCGTGCGGCCGGCGCCCGTTCCGGTACCGGATGGCCGTCGTCAAGGCCGAGCTGGCCCGGCTGAAGGCGCTGCGTGCCCGGCACCTGGAAATGCTCTGCCGTGCCGTGCAATCCCGGGCGTGAGGGCGCCCTGCCGGCGTATACCGGCCATCTGGAGCATATGCGGCTGAACCACTCGGTGCCGGACGCCCTCGCGGGCGAGGCGGAGCGATCCCGGTATCTGGATTCGTGGATCGTAACGCTACTGAGTGGATCGAAACGCGACTGAATCGTGACTGACTTCGGACTCATTCGGCCACGGTCCCCCCTCCCGCCACGGTGTACCTGCCGGTAATGTCGGCCGCCACCGACCGGGTGGTATGGACGGCTCTTCCGAGGGGCCAGTCTTTCGAAACGGTGCGAGGAGGCCTGATGGCGACTGAACCGCAGTCCGTACATTCGGGGCGATCGCATGGCTGCTCGGACGAGCGCTGGCAGCGTATGTGGAGCCATCGCGAGCATCTACTGAGGGTCGCGCGCAGGCGGTCCATGAGCGTCGAGGACGCGGAGGACGCCGTACACGAGGCGATGGTGCGCGCCCTGGAGAATCCGCACGTCGAGGACGAGCGGCTCGGGGCGTGGCTCACGACCGTGACCATGCGTCTGTGTGTCGACCGGTACCGCCAGGTCAAACGTGAAGCCGAGGTCGGCACCCGCTCGACGCTGACCCCGCACCCCATCGCCCCCGTCGACGAAGTGGTGTGCGATCGCGCCGAGGCCAAGTGGCTGGCGAACCGGAGCGGCGAACTGCCCGCACGGCAGGCGGAGGCGCTCTGGCTCAAGTCGGAGGACCTGGACGTCGGCCAGGTCGCCCGGAAGATGGGGCTGAGCTACCGGACGGTCGAGTCGCTGCTCGCCAGGGCCCGTCGTACGTTGCGCAACTCGCTCGCCGCGACGCTCGCCACCGGCTTCTGGATGTGCTGGCGCGGCCGGCCCCGGCTGGGCAGCGGTGCGCAGGTGGCGACGGTGGCGTCCACCGCGGCGACGCTCGCAGCCTTGGGGTTCGCGCTTCCCTCCATACATAGGGAGATGGAGGAGGACGGGGTTCGTCCGCCAGCTTCCTCCCAGACCGTGGCCGACTCGGCCACGGCGGAGGAGGGCCACCACCGGACCGACGTGCCCGGCCTCATGGCCGGATCGGAGTCCCGCGGTCCGGCCGCGTGGGGACCGGCCGGGCCGCTCGCCGGCGACGGTCTGCTGCTGCCCGACGTGTCGCTCCCGCTGCCGCTGCTGACGGAATCGGCCGTTCCGGCCATCCCGTCCGTTCATCGCATGCTGTCCGTACCCGACGTTAAGGATGTTCCGGACGCGCCCGATGTTCCGGAAGCCCCGGCGGTGCCCGCTCCTTCCTCCGCTTCTTCGGCGCCCCTGATTGCTCCGGCCGCTCCGTCCGCTCCGGCCGCTCCGTCCGCTCCGGCCGCTCCGTCCGTCCCGGGAAATTCTGCCGAGGATGCCGAGGACGACGCACCGGTGGCCACCCCGAGCACCGTCGGCGAACTGCCGCGCGCGCCCCGCGCACAGTGATGTTCACCCCTGGTCGACACAGGATTGCGGCCCGGTAAAAAAATCTTGGCGGACGAGCGACGGACGCCCCGCCCTCCCCCGTAGAGCTGATGACAGAGCTACTTCAGGGTTGAAGGGCGGGCCGGATGGGTGTCGAGATCTGCGTGGAAGGGTTGACCAAATCCTTCGGTCACCAGGTTATTTGGCAGGACGTATCGCTGACTCTGCCCGCTGGGGAGATATCGGTCATGCTGGGCCCTTCGGGCACCGGCAAGTCTGTGTTCTTGAAGACGCTCGTCGGCTTGCTGAAGCCGGACAGAGGATCGATCACGATCGCGGGGAAGGACGTCACCCGGCTCCGCGAGCACGACCTGTACGAGGTGCGCAAGTTGTTCGGCGTCCTCTTCCAGGACGGTGCGCTGTTCGGCTCGATGGACCTCTACGACAACATCGCCTTCCCGCTGCGTGAGCACACGCGCAAGTCCGAGAGCGAGATCAAGCGGATCGTCCTGGAAAAAATGGACATGGTCGGCCTGATCGGAGCCGAGGAGAAGCTGCCCGGCGAGATATCGGGCGGTATGCGCAAGCGAGCGGGTCTGGCGCGGGCGCTGGTGCTCGACCCGGAGATCATCCTCTTCGACGAGCCCGACTCCGGGCTCGACCCGGTGCGTGTGGCGTACCTCAACCAGCTGATCGTCGACCTGAACGCGCAGATCGACGCCACCTTCCTGATCGTCACCCACGACATCGCCTCGGCCCGCCAGGTGCCGGACAACATCGGCCTGCTCTTCCGCCGCGAGCTGGTGATGTTCGGCCCCCGCGAAGACCTGCTCACCAGTGGGGAGCCGGTCGTGGGCCAGTTCCTCAACGGACGCATGCAGGGTCCGATCGGCATGGCCGAGGAGAAGGACGCGGCCCAGGTCAAGCAGGAGCTCGCCGAGCTCCATGCCGGAAACCACCGGGGCCCGAAGGGCGGCAAGGGAGCGGGCGGGGGCGCGATCCCGCGCCTGCTGCCCAGCCCCGGCATCACCCGCCCGCCCCGCTGGGAGGAGATCGCCGAGCACGAGGAGAAGATGCAGAGGCTGCGGAAGCTGCGCGTGGCCGTGGGCCCGGACGGCGGGGGGACCGGAGCATGAGCCTCTCGCCCACGGCCGGGCTGAAACATTCGGGCAGCCTCTTCTCGCTGGCTCTCGACGTTCTCCGCACCCTGCCGCGCCGCCCCTTTCAGCTGCGGGAGTTCATCCAGCAGTCCTGGTTCATTGCGAGCGTCACGATCCTGCCGACCGCGCTGGTCTCCATCCCGTTCGGCGCTGTCATCGCACTCCAGATCGGAAGCCTGACCCGGCAGCTGGGCGCACAGTCCTTCTCCGGAGCCGCGTCGGTCCTGGCGGTCCTCCGTGAGGCGTCGCCGATCGTGACCGCCCTCCTCATCGCGGGAGCCGGCGGCTCCGCGATCTGCGCGGACCTCGGCGCACGCAAGATCCGCGAGGAGATCGACGCCATGGAAGTCCTCGGCATCGATCCGATCCACCGGCTGGTCGTCCCTCGTGTGCTGGGCTCGATGGCCGTGGCGATGCTCCTCAACGGACTGGTCTCCGTGGTCGGCGTGGGCGGCGGCTACTTCTTCAACGTCGTGATGCAGCACGGGACGCCGGGCGCGTATCTGGCCTCCTTCACCACCCTCGCGCAGCTGCCCGACCTCTATTGGGCCGAACTGAAAGCGCTGATCTTCGGCGCCATCGCGGCGATCGTCGCCTCGTACAAGGGCCTGAACGCCAAGGGCGGTCCGAAGGGAGTCGGCGACGCGGTGAACCAGTCGGTCGTCATCACCTTCATGCTGCTGTTCGTCACCAACTTCGTGATGACCGCGGTCTACTTCCAGCTCGTTCCGCAGAGGGGTTAGTGATGGCGCTGTCGGAACGATTCCTCTCTGGCCCCCTCCGCTCCCTCGAGGAGCTCGGGACCCAGCTGTCCTTCTACGGGCGCTCCCTCGCCTGGACCGGCCGCACGCTGCGCCGTTACAAGAAGGAGGTCCTGCGCCTGCTGGCCGAAGTGAGCTTCGGCCGCGGAGCGTTGGCGGTCGTCGGCGGCACCGTCGGTGTCATCGCCTTCCTCTCCTTCTTCACCGGCACCGAGGTCGGACTCCAGGGATACACCGCGCTCAACCAGCTCGGCACCTCCAACTTCGTGGCGTTCATCTCCGCCTACTTCAACACCCGTGAGATCGCGCCCCTGGTCGCCGGGCTCGCACTCTCCGCCACGGTCGGCGCCGGTTTCACCGCCCAGCTCGGCGCGATGCGGATCAGCGAGGAGATCGACGCGCTTGAGGTGATGGGCGTCCCCTCGCTGCCGTTCCTGGTCACGACCCGGATGATCGCCGGGTTCATCGCGGTGATCCCGCTCTACGTGGTCGGTCTGCTGTCCTCGTACTTCGCGGCCCGGACGATCACCACCGGCTACTACGGGCAGTCCAGCGGCACGTACGACCACTACTTCCAGCAGTACCTGCCACCTATCGACGTGCTCTGGTCGTTCGGCAAGGTGATCGTCTTCGCCGTCGTGATCATCCTTGTCCACTGCTACTACGGCTACTGCGCCAAGGGCGGCCCCGCGGGGGTCGGCGTGGCGGTCGGCCGCGGTGTACGGACGTCCATCGTCGCCATCAACATCCTTGACTTCTTCCTCAGCCTGGCGATCTGGGGAGCCACCACGACCGTGCGGATCGCGGGGTAGCCGATGTCGACAACCAATCCATCCAGGCTGCGGCTTTACGGCGTCGTCTTCGTCGTCGTCATCGGCCTGCTGCTGTCGCTTACCGTGGCGATCTACCAGAAGGTGTTCACACCGGTCGTAGCGATCACTCTGCAAGCGGACACTGTCGGCAACCAGCTGGAGCCGCCCGCCGACGTGAAGCTGCGCGGCCTCAACGTGGGCGAGGTCCGCGATGTGCGGGCCGACGGCGACAAGGCCACGGTCGACATCGCGCTCTCCCCCGAGCACGCGGCGCTCATCCCGGCCGACGTCCACGCCCTGCTGCTGCCCAAGACGCTGTTCGGCGAGAAGTACATCGACCTGGTGATCCCGGAGAAGTCCGCCGCGCGGCCCATCCGGGCCGGAGACGTGATCACCCAGGACCGTACGAAGGCCGGCATCGAGCTCCAGAAGCTGATGAACGACCTGTTGCCGCTGCTCCGTGCGGTCCAGCCGGCCAAGCTGAACGCCACGCTGTCCGCGGTTGCCACCGCATTCGAGGGCCGCGGTGACGAGATCGGTGCGAACTTCGAGCGCGTCGAGCGCTACCTCCACCGCCTCAACCCGCACATGCCGGCGATGCGCAACGACATCTCGCGGCTGGCCGACGCGGTCGAGCTCTACGGAGACGCCGCCCCCGACCTGCTGAGAATCCTGCACAACAGCATCACCACCAGCCTGACTGTCGTCGAGAAGAAGGACGAGATGGCCTCGACCCTCACCGGGACCACCACTTTCGCGCACACCGCGAAGGACTTCCTCGACGAGAACTCCGCGCGGTTCATCACTCTCGGCCGCGTCTCCCGCCCCACCCTCGCGCTGCTCGATCGCTACTCGCCCGAATTCCCCTGTCTCCTCAGTGGTCTGACGAAGGAGGAACCGCTGGCCGAGCAGATCTTCAAGGGCGGCAAGATGCACATCACCCTGGAGGCCGTCCTGCCCCGGTCGCCCTACCGCCCCGGAGAGGAGCCGCGCTACGCCGACCGCTCCGGTCCCAACTGCCGCGGACTTCCCCACCCCGGCAGGCCCCAGCCGCCGATCAAGCTCGACGACGGCACCAAGGGCTCCGGCGGCTCGGCATCCGGAGGACAGAGCGGCGTGACGGCAACGGCCGCCGAGCAGCGGCTCATCGGCTCGCTCGTGGCCCCGGTCATGGGTGTGCCCGCCGATGAGGTGCCGTCCGTGACGACCTTGCTCTTCGGCCCGATGGCACGTGGAACGGCGGTGAGCGTCGCATGAAAGCCATGGAAACGGCCGCGCCACTGGTCAAGTTCAGCATCTTTGCCGTGGTGACCCTTCTCGCGACAGCCCTGCTCGCGGCCACGATCGTCAACGTCAACTTCACCCCCAAGGACACCTACAAGGCGGTGTTCAGCGACGTCACCAGCCTGGAGGAGGGCGACGACATCCGGGTGGCCGGCCTGCGCGTCGGTGAGGTCGAGGACATAGAAATCAAGCAGGGGGGCCAGATCAAGGACCGGACCCTCGCCGAGGTCACCTTCAGCGTCACCGACGACCGGCCGTTGCTCACCTCGACGGGCGCCGTCATCCGTTTCCGGAACCTCGTCGGGCAGCGGTACATCGCGCTGACCGAGGGTGCCGGGGACGGCACCCGGCTCAAGCCCGGAAGCAGCATCCCGCTCTCCCGTACGCAGCCCGCCCTCGACCTCAACGCGCTGCTGAACGGCTTCAAGCCGCTCTTCGCCGCGCTGAGCCCGAAGGACGTCAACCAGCTCGCGTCGGAGATCATCAAGACCCTGCAGGGCGAGGGCGGCACGGTCAACAGCCTGCTTGCGCACACCGCCTCGCTCACCACGACGCTCGCCGACCGCGACGAGCTGATCGGTTCCGTGATCGACAACCTCAACGAGGTGCTGGGAACGCTGGACAAGCGCAGCACGCGCTTCTCCGGCCTGCTCAAGCAGCTGCAGCGGGTGGTCTCCGGACTGTCCGCCGACCGCGTGGCGATCGGCGACTCGCTCACCGGCATCAGCGACCTCGCGGGCGCCACCTCCGGCCTGCTGCAGGACGGCCGTCCGGCACTGCGGTCCGACATCGCGGGACTGTCGGAGCTCTCCGGGACGCTGAACAAGAACGAGAAGACCGTGGAGGGCGTCCTGAAGCGACTGCCGCACAAGCTCAACAAGCTGACCGCCACCGGCTCGTACGGCTCCTGGTTCAACTTCTACCTGTGCGACTTCGACGGCCGGATCATGCTGCCGCAGACGGCGAAGGCGTACACGCCCGACCTCCACGTCGCCCAGGCGAGGTGCGGCCGATGATTCCCTTCCGCGAGCGCAACCCCGTCACGATCGGAGCGGTGGGCCTCACCACCATCGCGGTGCTGATCGCCGGCGCGTTCAACATCGAGAGCCTTCCGCTGATCGGGAACGGAGAGGAGTACAGCGCCGCCTTCTCCGAGGCGAGCGGTCTGAAGTCGGGTGACGAGGTCCGCATCGCCGGGGTCAAGGTCGGCAAGGTCGGCGACGTCGACCTCGACGGCGACCACGTCAAGGTCACCTTCCGGGTGAAGGACGAGCCGAAGTTCGGGAGCGACACCGGCGCGTCCATCCGGGTCAAGACGATCCTGGGGGCCAAGTACCTCTCACTGGAGCCCAAAGGCACCGGTCAGCTGGAGCCCGGGAGCGAGATCCCGCTGAAGCGGACGGTGTCGGCGTACGACGTGGTGGAGGCGTTCAGCGACCTGACCACGACCAGCGAGAAGGTCGACACCGAGAACCTGGCGAAGGCCATGGACACGATCTCCACGACCTTCAAGGACTCGCCCGCCGAGGTCAAGGCGTCCATCAAGGGGCTGTCCCGGCTCTCCAGGACCGTGGCCTCGCGCGACAAGGAGCTGCGTGAGCTGCTCTCGCACGCCAACGGCGTGACCGGTGTGCTCTCCGACCGGTCGAAGGACTTCATGAAGATGGTGAAGGACGGCAGCGCGCTCTTCGAGGAGATCAACAAGCGGCGCACGGCGATCCACAACCTGCTCGTGAACGCCTCCGAACTCGGCGTGCAGCTCTCCGGCCTCGTCGACGACAACCGCCAGCAGATCGGCCCCGCGCTGAACCGCCTGAACACCTTCGTCGGGATGCTGCAGCGCAACGAGAAGAGCCTCGACCGCAGCATCAAAGGGCTGGCGCCCTTCGTCCGGGTCTTCACCAACACCCTGGGCAACGGCCGCTGGTTCGACACCTACATCCAGAACCTCGTCGCCGCGCCCGCGACCGTGCGGGGCGGCTCGTCCGCGCCCCAGACACCCCCGGGAGGGTCCCGATGAACCGGCCACCGAACCGGCCCCGGCGCGGGTCCCTGCAGCGGCCCCGGTGGACCTTCCTGCCGCAGGGGCGCACCGGCCGCCTCCCCAAGGGGCGCACCGGCCGCACAGACACCCCCGGGCGGGTCCCGATGAACCGGCCACCGAACCGGCCCCGGCGCGGGTCCCTGCAGCGGCCCCGGTGGACCTTCCTGCCGCAGGGGCGCACCCGCCGCCTCCCCCAGGGGCGCACCGGCCGCCTCCCCCAGGGGCGCACCCGCCGCGTCGTCGCGCTCGGCACCGCCCTGTGCCTGCTCGTCGCCGGCCTGACCGTCGCGTTCTGGCCGAAGCCGGACCCCGTCAAGGTCACCGCGTACTTCCCGCGGACCGTCGGCATCTACCCCGGTTCGGACGTCCGCGTCCTCGGCATCCCGATCGGGGAGGTCAAGAGCGTCACCCCCCAGGGCCGCAGGGTGCGGGTCGAGATGGAGTACGAGGCCGATCGCAAGGTGCCCGCGGACGCCAAGGCCGCGATCGTCAACGCCTCGGTGGTCAGCGACCGTTACGTCCAGATGCTGCCGGTGTACCGCGGGGGCCCGGCCATGAAGAGCGGCGCGGTCATCCCCGAGAAGCGGACGGCCGTACCGGTCGAGCTGGACCGGATCTTCGACAGCCTCCACACCACATCGGAGGCGCTCGGTCCGCACGGTGCCAACAAGAACGGAGCGCTGTCCCGGCTCATCGGCGTCAGTGCGGACAACCTCAAGGGGAACGGCGGGAACCTGAACCAGACGATCAAGGACGTCTCGCGGGCCCTCACCACTCTCTCCGACGGACGCAAGGACATGTTCGGGACGGTGAAGAACCTTCAGGTGTTCACGGCCGCGCTGGCGGCGGACGACGACAGCGTCCGTTCGTTCAACGACAGTCTGGCCACGACCGCGAACCAGCTCTCCGGCGAGCGCAAGGACCTGGCTGAGGCGTTCAAGAACCTGTCCGTCGCGCTCAACGACGTGTCCGGATTCGTCCATGGCAACAAGAAGGCGCTGACCCGCAATGTGAAGGGTCTCAGCGAGGTGACCCGCGTGCTGGTCAAGCAGCGCGCCGCACTGGAGGAGCTGATGGACGTCGCGCCCGCCGGTCTCGGCAACCTCGCGAACGCCTACAACCCGGCATCGGGCACGCTGGACACCCGTAACAACGCCGAGCAACCGCAGGATCCGGCCAGCCTGATGTGCTCCCTGCTCAGGACGGCGGGCGAGAAGTCGGACTGCCACGACCTGGGGAAGCTGTTCGGCGACCTCCCTGAGCTGCCGACCGCCAACCCCCTGACCGGCGCGGCCCACCCGGCGTCCGGTGTCGCCACGACCGACAAGACGCTCGGCGGCATCCTGGGAGCCGAGGCATGACCGCCCCGCGCAAAGCGGCCGCGTGGGCGGCCGCCGGGGCGCTGCTGCTGACCGGCTGTGAGTTCAACGGCCTGTACGACGTCCCGCTGCCCGGCGGCGCCGCCGCCGGAGACGCGTACCACGTGACGGTCGAGTTCCGGGACGTTCTCGACCTCGTGCCGCAGTCCGCGGTCAAGGTCAACAACGTCACCGTGGGCGCCGTGGAGAAGGTGGAGCTGCACGGCTGGCAGGCGCGCGTACGGCTGCGCGTCGACGACGCGGTGAAGCTGCCGGCCAACGCCGTCGCGGAGCTGCGCCAGACCAGCATTCTCGGTGAGAAGTACGTCTCGCTCGCCAAGCCCGTGGACGTACAGCCCGTCGGCAGGCTCACCGAGGGCGCGAAGATCCCGCTGTCCCGGAGCAACCGGAACGCGGAGATCGAGGAGGTGCTGTCAGCTCTGTCGGCGCTGCTCAACGGCGGCGGTGTGGCGCAGCTCCACACGATCACCGTGGAGCTGAACCACTCCCTGGCGGGCCGCGAGGACCGGGTGAAGAACCTGCTGACCGAGCTGGACACCTTCCTCGGCGGCCTGGACGACCAGCGCTCGGAGATCATCCGCGCCATGAAGGGCATCGACAGGCTGTCCAAGAGGCTCGCGCAGGAGAAGGCCACGATCGGCCGGGCGGTCGACACCATGTCGCCGGCCCTGAAGGTCCTGGCCGACCAGCGCAAGGACCTGACGCGGATGCTGCGCTCCCTGTCCGACCTCGGCACGGTCGGCACGAAGGTGATCAACGGCTCACGGGACGACACGATCGCCAACCTCAAGCACCTGCAGCCGATCCTCACCCAGCTGAACAGGGCGGGCAACGACCTGCCCAACGCGCTGGAGCTGATGACCACCTATCCGTTCCCGCGCAACTCCGTCGACGCCATCAAGGGCGACTACACCAACCTGCACATCACCGCGGATCTCGACCTCAAGAGCATCTACGGCAATCTCTCCAAGGGCGGCGGCAAGAAGCCCGGCTCGCCGGACAAGCCGAAGCCCAAGCTCCCCGGCAAGCCCGATGTGCCGGTCCCGGACGTGCCGGACCTGCCCGGTGGTCCGGCGACACCGACCTCGGGGCCCTGCCTGCCCGGCAGCGGCTGCGCGGACGGTCAGGGAGGGGACAAGGGATCGTCCGGCGGCGGGCTCTGCCCGCCGGTGTGCACCAGCAACTACGCCGCCTACCAGGGCAGCGGCTTGACCGGTTTCGGCGCCGGCGTGGACCTGGGCCTCGCGGAGCTCCTGACGAAGGGGATGCAGCCATGATCACTCGTACGGTCAAGGTCCAACTGCTCGCCTTCTCCGCGGTCACCGCGATCGGCGTGTCGTACGTCGGCGCCGAGTACGCGGGACTGGGCGACCGCCTGACGGACAGCGGGTACTCCGTGCAGGCCCAGTTCGCCGACTCCGGCGGCATCTACTCGGGCGCCGAGGTCACGTACCGCGGCGCGCCCGTGGGCCGCGTCGGCGATCTGCGCCTGGTCGGCTCGCGCGTTTCGGCGGAGCTGCGTATCAAGGACGGCTCACGCATCCCTGCCGACACGCTCGCGGTCGTGGCGAACCGGTCGGCGGTGGGCGAGCAGTACATCGATCTGCAGCCGCGTGCCGCAGGCGGCCCGTATCTGCACGAGGGCAGCACGATCTCCCCCAAGGACACCCGCACGCCGCTGCCGACCACGGAGATGATCCGCAGCTTCGACCGCCTCGTCGGCTCCGTGGACAAGAAGGACCTGCGGACCACCGTCGACGAGTTGGGCCAGGCGTTCACCGGCACGGCCCCGCACCTGACCCGGATGGTCGACTCGGGCAACCGGCTCGTGGAGTCGGCGAGCGACAGCCTGCCCCAGACGATCTCGCTGATCGACGACTCGCAGACCGTCCTGAAGACGCAGATCGACAAGGGCTCGGCCTTCAAGTCGTTCTCCCGCGACCTGGCGGACCTCACCGGCCAGATCAAGGACAGCGACCGCGACCTCCGCCGGCTGGTGGACGGCGGTTCGACGGCGGCGCACGAGATGGGCTCGCTGCTGAAAGCCAACCGGAAGGCGCTGCCGGTCCTGCTGGGGAACCTGATCAGCGGTGGACAGGTCTCCGTGGCCCGGCTCCCCAACGTGGAGCAGACGCTGGTCACCTTCCCGGTCGTCGTGGCCGGCAGCTTCACCGTGCTGCCGGGTGACGGCACCAGCCACTTCGGCATGGTGGTCAACTCCGATGACCCCCCGTCGTGCCGGCAGGGCTACGGATCGACGCAGCGGCGCGACCCGAAGGACACCCGCGAGGTGCACGCGAACGCGTCCGCGCGCTGCACGCTCCCGCGGGGCAGCAAGAGCTCGGTCCGCGGCGCGCAGAACGTTCCGCGGCCCGGAAGCTCCGAGGTGCGGGGCGGCCGGGGCGATCCGGCGTCGTACATCGCGCCGTACGATCCCGCGACCGGGCAGGCCGCCGGTCCGGGCGGGGGGACCGTCCAGATCGGCTCGACGGGCGGAGAACAGAGTGCGTTCGGAAAGGACTCGTGGCAATGGCTGCTCGTCGGACCTATGGCATGATCCGCCGCCTGGCGGAGCGTACGGCGGCGTCCGCGCCGCGCCCTGCGACCGAGGCCGTGCGCGCGGCGCGGGAGAGCCGGGTGCTCCCCGTGGTGCTCGCCGGCGTCCTCGCCGTGCTGGTGGTGCTCTCCGGCTTCTTCGGGGTGCGGCTGTACCAGCAGCACGGGGAGGAACAACGTAACCAGGACATTCTGGCGGCGGCCCGGCAGTCTGCGGTGAATTTCACCTCGCTCGACTACCGGCACTACGACCGGGACAGCAAGAACGTCCTGAAGGGCGCCACCGGTGACTTCAAGGAGCAGTTCACCGCCCAGACCAAGGAGCTCACCAAGCTGGTCGCGGACAACAAGTCGGTTTCTGAGGGACATGCCCTCGAAGCCGGTATCGCCAAGGCGGGCGACACGTCCGCCCAGGTCCTGGTCGTGGCCGACAGCAGGGTGACCAACGTCGCCGCGCCCCAGGGCCAGGCCCGCAACTACCGGCTGCAACTCGACCTCGTGCTCGAGGGCGGGCGGTGGCTGACCTCGAATGTCGAGTTCGTCGGCTGACCCGTCGGCTGATCCGCACCCCCCCCACAGCCGTCCGGCGAGTAAGGAGAAACACCGTGACCAAGGCGACCGTACGAGGCCGTACCGGCACCGGCACATCGGCCCGGCAGCGATCCGTGGCGGCGGCCGCCCGCGCCGCCTCCAAGCGGGCCGAGAAAGCGCATGAGTCGTCCCTCGACGAGGAGGAGGCGGCGACGGAGAGCGCGGTGGTGGACGAAGCGTCCGGTTCCGGGACCGGGGCGGACACCGAGGCCCGGGAGCGGGCGAAGGGCGCCGTCCGTGGCGAGGCCGGAGCGGAGAAGAGCGCGAAGCCGGCCCGCCGGATCTCCGGTGCGGTGACCGCCGTGCTGGCCGCACTCGTCGTGGCGGGCCTCGTCGCCGCCGCCATGCTGGGCTGGGAGTACCGGGAGGACCAGCGGACGCAGGAGGCGCACACCGAGGCCCTGGCCGTCGCGCGCAAGGCCGCGCCGGAGATCCTCTCCTACGACTACCGCCACCTCGATCGCGATTTCGCGAAGGCCCGCGCCCACCTCACCGGCTCCTTCGCGGGCAAGTACCGCAAGACGACCACGAGGGTGGTGGCGCCCACCGCCGAGAAGTACCAGGGCGTCGTCACGGCCACGGTGGCGAAGCCCCCCGCCGGGGGAGCCTCCGCCGCATCGGTGGTCTCCGCCTCGCCGGAGAAGGTCGTCGTCCTCATCTTCATGAACCAGGTCACCAACAGCACTCAGGTGTCCGGGCCGCGCCTCGACCTCAACCGGGTCCGGATGACGCTCGTGGACACCTCCGGGGGCTGGAAGGTGAGCGCGCTCGACGCCCTGTGACGGTGTGCCGCGCATCGGTGGAACCTGTCATTCCAGACATCACCGCGCATCAGTAACAGCGGAGCTCGTGTGGTCCGATACCGACAAGACGGCTCCGAGCAGTTGGTTGGTTCGCTGTCCGGGCCTGGAGCGTCACTCACGGCGGCCAGGGGAGCGCGGCCGCCTTTGGACATTGCAACACGGGACACGAGTGGCGGGACGGTGGCGTGTGCTCTGACCGGGTTCGAGGCCGCGGGCTGGGTACATAGGCGCTCACGGCGGCCTGGGCCGCTCGGTCCGGCGCCGGCCCGCAACACCGTGTGTGGGCCGAACTTCCGACAAAACAGTGGGTCGCTGCCCCGAGACCAGGGCAGCGACCCTCACTGCAATATCTGACGTCAAGTCAGTCAACTCGCCGGCCGGTGCGCCCCCGGTGCACAAGACGCCGGAAGACCAGGGTCACCAACGAGAAACACTGAGACGTGTTTCCGCAGGTCAAAACCGGCTTCCAAGTCTCCAGCCAGGGTCACCCGACCCCGCCTCTTAGATGTCGAAGTACAGCTCGAACTCGTGCGGGTGCGGCCGCAGCTGGATCGGTGCGATCTCGCTCGTGCGCTTGTAGTCGATCCAGGTCTCGATCAGGTCGGAGGTGAAGACACCGCCCTGCTGGAGGTACTCGTTGTCGTTCTCGAGGGCGTCGAGGACGGCCGGGAGGGAGGTGGGGACCTGGGGGACGCTCGCGTGCTCCTCGGGGGCGAGCTCGTAGAGGTCCTTGTCGATCGGCTCGGCGGGCTCGATCTTGTTCTTGACGCCGTCGAGGCCCGCGAGGAGAAGGGCGGAGAAGGCGAGGTACGGGTTCGAGGACGGGTCCGGGGCGCGGAACTCGACGCGCTTGGCCTTCGGGTTGGAGCCCGTGATCGGGATGCGCATGGCCGCGGAGCGGTTGCGCTGCGAGTAGACCAGGTTGACCGGGGCCTCGAAGCCGGGGACCAGGCGGTGGTAGGAGTTCACCGTCGGGTTGGTGAAGGCGAGCAGCGACGGGGCGTGCTTGAGGATGCCGCCGATGTAGTAGCGGGCGGTGTCCGAGAGGCCCGCGTAGCCCTGCTCGTCGTAGAAGAGCGGGGAGCCGCCCTGCCACAGCGACTGGTGGACGTGCATGCCGGAGCCGTTGTCACCGAAGATCGGCTTGGGCATGAAGGTGGCGGTCTTGCCGTTGCGCCAGGCGACGTTCTTGACGATGTACTTGAACAGCATCAGGTCGTCGGCGGCGGCGAGCAGGGTGTTGAACTTGTAGTTGATCTCCGCCTGGCCGGCGGTGCCGACCTCGTGGTGCTGGCGCTCGACCTGCAGGCCGGCCGCGTCCAGCTCGAGGGAGATCTCGGCGCGCAGGTCGGCGAAGTGGTCGACCGGCGGGGCCGGGAAGTAGCCGCCCTTGTACCGCACCTTGTAGCCGCGGTTGTTCTCCTCCGAACCGGTGTTCCAGGCGCCGGCCTCGGAGTCGATGTGGTAGAAGGACTGGTTCGCGCTGGTCTCGAAGCGGACGCTGTCGAAGACGTAGAACTCGGCCTCGGGACCGAAGTACGCGGTGTCCGCGATGCCGGTGGAGGCGAGGTAGGCCTCGGCCTTCTTGGCGATGTTGCGCGGGTCGCGGCTGTACTGCTCGCCCGTGATCGGGTCGTGGATGAAGAAGTTGACGTTGACCGTCTTGTCGCGCCGGAAGGGGTCCACGCGGGCGGTGGAGAGGTCGGCGCGCAGGGCCATGTCCGACTCGTGGATGGCCTGGAAGCCGCGGATCGAGGAGCCGTCGAAGGCGAGCTCCTCGGCCGGGTCGAAGACCGCTGCCGGGATCGTGAAGTGCTGCATCACACCGGGCAGGTCGCAGAACCGTACGTCGATGAACTTGACGTCCTCGTCCGCGATGAACTTCTTGGCCTCGTCGGCGTTCTGGAACATCCAACTCCTCCTAGCCCGGTCACCGGTCGGCGGACACGGGGTTGCCGGGGTTGCTACTCGGAGCGCGCCCATGTGCGGTGGCGCGCTCGCCCGACCTTAGGCAGGCGGGATTTCCCAAGCATGACCCATTTGTTTCGCCGAGGTTAACCGCCTCGCGGTCGCCTTTGTCCCCCAGTGTGCGCCAAAGGGGCGCATTGCGGGCCCTCCGCGAGGGAGCGTGAGCGGCCGCAGTACCGTTGACGGGTGGACAACAGGCAAGCAATCGGATCGTGGATCTCCGGGCCCCGCGCGACGGCCGAGGACATGGGCGTCGACTTCGGATACCGCGGCGAACGGCTCAGGCTGCCGGAGCAGGGGCCTGGCTCGATCGCGCGGTTCGGGCGCCGTCTCGCCGCGCTCTGCATCGACTGGGCGCTGTGCATGCTCATCGCCTACGGGCTGCTCAGCGGCGGCAGGGCGCAGTCGGCGAGCAACTGGGCGCTGGTGGTCTTCGCGGTGCTCAGCCTGCTGACGGTCGGCACGGTCGGCTTCACGCCGGGCAAGCGGATGGTGGGCCTGCGGGTGATCGCCGAGGGCGGCGGGCGGATCTCGCTGCCGCGGGTGGCGCTGCGGACCCTGCTGCTGGTGATCGTCATCCCGGCGGTGATCTGGGACCGCGACGGGCGCGGGCTGCACGACCGGCTTGCCCGGTCGGTGGAGGTGCGGATCTGACCGGTCCGTGGAGGTGGGTGACGCCCCGCCCCTGCTAGGCCCCGGCCTCGCACGCGGAGCACTCGTATACAGGCCGCCCCTACTGCGCACCTACACAGAACGCCCCGGAGCCCAAGCCCCGGGGCGTCGTGATAGTTCCTGGTCAGCGGCCCTTGCCGTTGCCCTTCGGCATGCGCATGCCCTTGGGCATCGGGCCCTTGGGGACCGGCATGTTGCTCATCAGGTCGCCCAGGGCGCGCAGACGGTCGTTGACGGCCGTCACCTGGCCTCCGGGCAGGACGCGCGGCAGCTTGAGCAGGGTCGTACGGAGCTTCTTGAGGGGCACCTGGCCCTCGCCGTCGCCCACGATGATGTCGTGGACGGGGGCGTCGGCGACCGTACGGGCCATCCGCTTCTTCTCGGCGGCCAGCAGACCGCGCAGTCGGTTCGGGTTGCCCTCGCCCACCAGCACGATGCCGGCCTTGCCGACGGCACGGTGCACCACGTCCTGGCTGCGGTTCATCGCCACCGCGGGGGTGGTCGTCCAGCCGCGGCCGACGTTGTCCAGCACCGCGGCCGCAGCTCCCGGCTGGCCTTCCATCTGCCCGAAGGCAGCCCGCTCGGCGCGCCGTCCGAAGACGATCGCCATCGCGAGGAAGGCCAGTACGAAGCCCAGGATGCCCGCGTAGATGGGATGGCCGATCACGAAGCCGATGGCAAGGAGAACGCCGAATACGACGATGCCCACGCCAGCGACGACAAGACCGACCTTGGAGTCGACCCGACGGGTCATCTTGTAGGTCTGGGCGATCTGCTTCAGCCGCCCGGGGTTCTCAGCGCCGGCAGCGCCGTCTGAGTTTGCCTTCCTCGCCATACAGCGAAGTTTACGTGGCCTGCGGATGGCCGGTCGCCGCGGCCTCCAGTACGTACTGAGCCTCGCGCCGGTCCTTGGCGCGGCGGCGGTCCTCCAGGACCGACGTCCACGCGTTCCGGCGGGCGGTGCGCTGGCCGCCGCGCATCAGGACGGCCTCAACGGCACGCAGGGCGCCGGTGACGGAGGGGAGGGGGCGGGGTGTGGCGCGGAGCGGCGCGGCCTGCATGGTGTGGACTCCCTCGGGGAGGTCGGAGGAGCGATGGCTGCGGAAACGGTGCGTGCATCCATCGTCACGGAACGGTGTTACCAACGGATGACCTGCTGGTCAAACACCGATGAAACATTGACGCGGCCCGCACGTCCCCAGCCTGGGGACATGCGGGCCGCGTACTCACAGCATGTGCCACGATTCACAAGGCGGCACGCCGAGCGGCTCAAACCGCCTGACTGGACGCCTCGACCTCGCGCCGCTCGATCGCCTGTCGGTAAAGGCGGCCGGCACGGTAGGAGGAGCGGACCAGCGGGCCGGACATGACACCCGCGTAGCCGATCTCCTCGGCCTCCTCCTTGAGCTCCACGAACTCGGCGGGCTTGACCCAGCGCTCGATGGGATGGTGCCGCAGGGAGGGGCGCAGGTACTGGGTGATCGTGATCAGCTCGCAGCCCGCGTCGTACAGGTCCTGCAGCGCCTGGCTGATCTCCTCGCGCTCCTCGCCCATGCCCAGGATCAGGTTGGACTTGGTCACCAGCCCGGCCTCGCGGGACTTGGAGATGACCTCCAGCGACCGCTCGTAGCGGAAGCCGGGGCGGATCCGCTTGAAGATCCGCGGAACCGTCTCGACGTTGTGGGCCAGCACCTCGGGCCGCGAGGAGAAGACCTCGGCCAGCTGCTCCGGGACCGCGTTGAAGTCCGGGATCAGCAGCTCGACGCCGGTGTCCGGCATCGCGGCGTGGATCTGGCGGACCGTCTCGGCGTAGAGCCAGGCGCCGCCGTCCTCCAGGTCGTCGCGCGCGACGCCGGTGATCGTGGCGTACTTCAGGCCCATGGTCTGGACGGACTCGGCGACCCGGCGGGGCTCGTCGCGGTCCAGCTCCTGCGGCTTGCCGGTGTCGATCTGGCAGAAGTCGCAGCGGCGGGTGCACTGGTCGCCGCCGATGAGGAAGGTCGCCTCGCGGTCCTCCCAGCACTCAAAGATGTTGGGACAGCCCGCCTCCTGGCAGACCGTGTGCAGGCCCTCGCTCTTGACCAGGCCCTGGAGGTGGTTGTACTCGGGACCCATTTTCGCCCGGGTCTTGATCCACTCGGGCTTGCGCTCGATGGGGGTCTGGCTGTTCCGGACCTCCAGGCGCAACATCTTGCGTCCGTCGGGTGCGACTGCGGACACGTCCGGCTCCCTACGACTTCGTTTCTTCGGCGTCCACCAGGGTACGCCCGATAATTCGTACGCTTTTCCGCGTACCGGCTGTGCAGCCCAACCCCGTCGTGGCGGGGTGCATTCCCCAAAGGCCCGGCGGCCCTGCGGTCAGACCGCGCGGGGCAGCAGCTCGGCGCCCTCCAGGACGTCGCGCAGATGCTTCTCGACGACGGGCAGCACCTCGGCGATGGTGATCTCGTGGCCCAGCTCGCCCGAGAGCGAGGCGACGCCGGCGTCACGGATGCCGCACGGCACGATCTTGTCGAACGAGGTGTTGTCCGGGTTCACGTTCAGCGAGAAACCGTGCATCGTGACGCCCTTGGCGACGCGGATGCCGATCGCGGCGAGCTTGCGGTCCTCGCGGCGCTGGCCGGCGTTGGAGGGGGCGTACTCGGGGCCGTTCAGCCGAGGGTCGAACGTGTCGTCCGCCACCCGCGGGTCGAAGTCCAGATTCAGCCCGCCCAGGGCCGCCCGCTGCTCGACCGGGTCACCCAGCACCCACACACCGCTGCGGCCCTCGACCCGGCTGGTCTCCACGCCGAACTCGGCGCAGACCCGGAGCAGGGCGTCCTCGAGGCGGCGCACATGGGCGACGACGTCGACCGGGCGCGGCAGCTTCTGGATGGGGTAGCCGACCAGCTGGCCGGGGCCGTGCCAGGTGATCTTGCCGCCGCGGTCCACGTCGATGACCGGGGTGCCGTCCAGGGGCCGCTCGTCGTCGGTGGTGCGCCGTCCCGCGGTGTATACGGGCGGGTGCTCCAGCAGCAGGCAGGTGTCCGGCACCTCGTCGGCGAACCGGGCGGCGTGCACCCGGCGCTGCTCCTGCCACGCGGTCTCGTAGTCCACGGCGTCCGTACCGAAGCCCATATGCACAAAGCGCATCCCCTCGGGTACGGGGGTCTCCCCCCGAGAGATCGCAGTCACGGCAGCTCCTCTTCGCACTTCTGTCTCCCGCTGCACGGTGCTGCACCAGGAGAGCCCATCGCGCCCATGCCACTGTACGACCGCCCGCCACGCGCGCTGCAGGCGGCCGGTTTCCGGTCCGGCGGGGCCCGCACCTCCGGACCGGAGGTTCCCTGCTCACACGATCGGATGAACGCGGGGCGCAGGCCGTCGGAACGGCGCCGAAGGCCGTTACATTCACGCCGTCCCACAAGGGCGAAGGAGCGTGCCGGACAGGGTGAGCCGAGCCCGGCGGCCAGGCCCGGAAGGCAGGAGACCGGTAAAGCTGATGACGGAACGACCCCCGCAACACACGCCCAACCGCCAGCTCGCCGCGCTGATCGCGGAGGCGGGTTTCTCCAACGCAGGGCTGGCCAGACGGGTCGATCAGCTCGGCATCGAGCACGGCCTCGACCTGCGCTACGACAAGACCTCGGTGACCCGCTGGCTGCGCGGCCAGCAGCCCAGAGGCACCACCCCCGCGCTGATCGCGGAGGTGTTCACGCGCCGGCTGGGGCGCCGGCTCTCGGCGCAGGATCTCGGCCTGGACGCCTGCGCGCCGGTGTACGCCGGGCTCGAATTCGCCGCGAGCCCCAGCGAGGCGGTGGACATCGTCAGCGGCCTGTGGCGCAAGGACTCCGGCAGCCATGCCGAGCTCCGCAAGATCGCCTTCACCCCGGCCGGGCTCGTGGTGCCCAGCCGGGACTGGCTGATCGGCCGCGCCGACGAACGGGTCGCCCGCGCCGACCCCGCCGCCGAGGGCCGGGTGCCCGTCCAGGGCAGCCGCGCCGCCGTACCGCGCCAGCGCCGTACCGACCGCGTCGACCGCACCCCCGGCGCCCGGGTCACCTCCGGCGACATTGCGGCGCTGCGCTCGGTCGGCGAGCTGTTCCGGGCGCTGGACCACGCCTACGGCGGCGGTCACGCCCGGCAGGCCCTGGTGCGCTATCTGGAGCACGAGGCCGAGCCGATGCTGCGCGGCACCTACGGCGAGGCCACCGGCCGCCGGCTGTTCGCGGCCGCCGCCGATCTGACCCGGCTGGCCGGCTGGACCTCGTACGACATCGCCGCACACGGCCTGGCGCAGCGGTACTTCGTGCAGGCGCTGCGGCTGGCCCAGGCGGCCGGCGACCGGGCGTACGGGTCCTACGTCCTGGTGACGATGAGCCGCCAGGCCGTCTATCTGGGCCACGGCCGGGAGGCCGTCCAGCTGGCGCGCGTCGCCCAGCAGGGGGTCGGCAGCGGCGCGCCGCCGGCCGTCCAGGCGCTGCTGCACTCCGCGGAGGCGCGCGGGCACGGCCTGATGGGCGAGGTCCGGGCGTGTGCGGCCGCGCTGGCCCGCGCGGAGCGGGCGCTGGAGGCCGCCCGGCCCGGTGACGACACCCCGTACTGGGCGCGGTTCTTCGACGACGCCCAGATGGCCGACGAACTGGCGCACTGCCACCGCGATCTCCAGCAGTACCGCGCGGCCTCCCAGCACGCCGAGCGCTCGCTCCAGCTGCGGCCGGCCGCCTTCGCCCGCAGCAGGCTGTTCTGCCGCGTGGTCCTGGCGACCGCGCGGCTGGGCCTGGGCGAGCTGGAGCAGGCCTGCACGCTGGGCGCGGAGGCGGCGCTCCAGGCGTCCGAGATGCGGTCCGTACGTGCCCATGAGTACGTCCGGGACTTCGAGCGCCGCCTGGAGCCGTACCGGGACGCGGCGGCGGTGCGCGGGTACCGGGACCGGGTCGCCGCGCTGGGCTGAGGCCCGCGCGCCCGGCGGCGCGGTTCAGGCCGCCGGGCGCAGGGTGCGCGGCTCGACGAGGGCCGGCAGGCCGAAGTCCCGCAGCAGGGCGCGGGCGGCCCGGCGGCCCGAGTGCAGCGCCCCCTGGAGCGTGCCGGTGTCCCGGTGGTCGCCGCACACGTACAGGCCCGACAGCAGCCGCACCGGCCGCTGCGGATCGTAGGGCGCGGGCATGGCCGGTACCGCGTACGGGTCGTGATGGGCACTCAGCAGCCGCCAGTCGTCGGTCGACGCGCCGTAGAGCCTCTCCAGCTGCGGCCGGACGGTCTTGTCCAGGACGGACGGCGGCAGCGAGGCGGCGGCGCCCAGCACGGTCGTGGTGATCAGCGAGTGGCCCGGCGGCGTACGGGACGGGTCGATGGCCCCGGCGGCGTAGGTGTGCGCCACCGGGCCGTCGGTCGCCAGGATCAGCGCCGTGTCGCGGGAGGGGGCGAGGCCGTTGCGCGGGCCCGGCGCGGTGCCCGTCGTGTGGTGCAGCACGGTCACCGGGTGGAAGGCGGGCACCCGCAGCCCCGGCAGCAGCTCGGCCGCATCGCGCGCACCGGCTGCCACCAGGACGGCGCGGCAGGCGATACGTCCGTGGCCGGCCGTGTCGACGGCGCTGGTGGAGACGGAGGTGGCGCGGACGGAGGTACGGACCGTGCCCGGGGGCAGTGCGGCGGCGAGGAGTTCGGGGACGGCGGAGGCGCCGCCGGCCGGCAGGCACAGCCGGCCTTCGGCGAAGTCGCGCAGGACGCGGGCGGCGCCGCGGCTGGAGCCGCGCAGCCGGGGGTCGCACAGCAGCGCGGCGAGCAGCGGCTGCAGGAACGCGTCCTGGGGACGGGGCGGGAAGCCGGGGCGGCCGGCCAGGGTGTCGGCCACCGGACGGTCGGCGGGAGTTGCGGGCCCGCTGCGGTCGCCGTTGCGGTCCGTACGGCGGTCGGCGCGGCGGTCGGCGCGCGCGAGGGCGCGCGCCGTACAGAGTGCGCCCCTTGTGCTCCGGGGCGAGCTGATGCGCTGCGCCCGCCGGCCGTTGTGGAGACACAGGCCGGGCGCGAACGGCCGCAGCGCCAGCGCCCCGAGGCCGGGTGTGCGGCGCAGCTCCGCGATGGAGACCGCCAGTGGGCGGCCGCTGCGGTCCAGTCGGAAGCCGTCGATGTCGTCGGTGGTGGCCCGGCCGCCGATCCGTGGCGCGGCCTCCAGCACGGTGACCGACAATCCTGCGGCGGTCAGATGGCGGGCGGCGGCGAGGCCGGCCGGGCCGGCTCCCACGATGACGACGTCCACGGTCGATGCCACGTGCCCTCCCGGGGGGAGTTGTCCGGTGGTGTGTGCCAGGACCGTAGGGAGGAGAGGGGGGTGGCGGCTAGGGGGCTTCAGGGGCGCGCCGGTGCGCGGCTCCTCACGTTGCCGGGCGGCGCCGTCGTTCGTCCGCTCGCGGCTTAGGCGTCTCGTACGGCGTCCATGATGCGGGGGTGGGTGAAGGTGAAGCCGGTGTCCAGGAGGCGTTGGGGGATGACGCGCTGGCTGGACAGGACGTCGCCGGCGAACTCGCCCAGGGCGATGCGGAGTACGGGCGCGGGAACCGTGAAGAGGGTGGGGCGGTTCAGGTACTTGCCCATGACCGCCGTGGCCTCGCGGTTGGTGACGGGTTCCGGAGCGGTGAGGTTGACGGGGCCGGTGAGGGTTTCGGTGTCGATGAGGTGGCGCAGCGCGGCGATGTGATCCTGGAGGGAGATGAAGCTCCAGTACTGGCTGCCGTCGCCGAGCCGGCCGCCCAGGCCCAGGCGGAAGAGCGGGAAGAGCCGGCCCCAGGCGCCGCCCGAGCGCGCCACGACCAGGCCGGTGCGGGCGAAGGCGGTGCGGATACCGGCGTCCTGGGCGGGCTTTGCGGCGGCCTCCCAGTCGACGCAGACGTCCGGCAGGAAGCCCGTACCGGCCGATGCGGTCTCGTCCGTACGACGGTCACCGGTGTCGCCGTAGTAGCCGATCGCGCTGCCGCAGACGAAGACCCGCGGCGGGGTGTCCATCGAGGCGAGGGCGGTGGCGACGGCCCGGGTACCCAGCACCCGGCTGTCGCGGATCTCGCGCTTGTACGACTCCGTCCAGCGGTGGTCGCCGACGCCCGCACCCGCCAGATGGACCATCGCCTCGCAGCCCGCGAGCCCGGCCGTATCGACCTCCTGGCGCCGGGGATCCCAGCGCACCTCGTCGGCGGCCGCGGGCGGGCGCCGGACGAGCCGGACGACGTCATGACCGTCCGCGCGCAGCGAGCGAACGAGTTCCGTGCCGATGAGACCGGTCGAGCCGGTGATCGCGATCCGCATGGGGCCATACTGCCTGCCGGGGCGGGCGCGGCGGCGGCAACCGGCCGGGGTGCGGTGCGACCCGCAGCGGGAGCCTCCCCGGGCGGGGCCCCTATGGCCGGAAGCGGTCCCAGAGCCGGGGGAAGCGCTCCGCCAGGGTGTCGTCGTCGTCGAAGTCGAGGTACGTGCCGAACGGTTCGCGGGGCGGCGGGGGCAGGCCGAGGTCGGGCATCACGGTGCCGGTCAGCCGCTCGTACGCCTCGTCGGCCGCATAGCCCAGCTCCTCCGCGTCGCCGTCCACCTCCTCGTCGAAGTCCGCAACGAGCTCGGCGAGGTGGTCCGGATCGTGCAGCGCGCCCTCGAAGACCTCCCGGCCCTGGCCGATCAGCCAGCACCGGAAGTAGTCGAAGGCGTCGTCGCTGGCGCCGTCCAGCATCACCGCGGCCGCGGCCCACAGCTCCCAGGCGTACGCGCGGTTGTAGCGGGCCTCGAAGTGCCGGGCGAAGTCCGTGACGGCGTCGGGGTCCAGCCCGGTCAGTCGCTCGACCAGGGCATCGGCCTGCTCCTCGGGGTCGCCCTCGGCGGCCTCGCGGGAGGCGTCGATGAGCTCCCAGAACTCCGTCTCGTCCATCACCGCTCCAGCATCGGCCCTGATGCCGCGCCGCGCACGCGGAATGCCCCGGATGCGACGCGGTCCCCGGAGCACTCATCCGGACCGGTGACCCGTGGTGGGCCGCCTGGTCCAGTGACCGTCCCAATAATCACTCGTTGGAAGGCTTGCAACGACCATCCGCGGCATTTCCCCCCATACGCGAAGGGCTGTTTCAGGCCATGCCCATGGACGAAAGAACTCGGGCCGATGTCGAGCGGGCAGAGGCGGCCATCGTCGAGCACTATCCGCGGCTGGTGCGCCTCGGATACCTCGTCCTGCCGCCGACGATGGGGCGGCACCGCCGGGTCCTCGCCGCACACGGACTGGTCCAGCGGGCGCTGCCACGGGCCGGCCGACGCCGCAGCCGGGGCAGCGGCGCGCTGCCCGCCCAGCGCGGCCCTGAGGCGCCGTCCGGCTACGACCTGGTGCGGCTGCGCACCCTGCGGCTGGCACTGTCGTACGAGGAATGGCCCGCCCGGCCGCTGCCCGCCGTGCCCTCCGTCTGGGGCCTGCGGCTCTTCCCCCGGGCCGGCGGCGCCGATGAACTCGCCCTGGACCAGGCGCTGTCCGCCGTCCCCGCGCCCGTACGGGCCGCCGTCGGACTGTGGCACCTGGAGGGCCTGGACCGGGACGCGGCCCGCGCCGTCCTGGTGGCCGCCGGAGTGGCGGACCCGGACGGGGCGCAGCAGGCGGCCGGGCAGCTGGACCGGGACACCGGGGCGGGCGCCGCGGCGCTGCTGAACTCGGGGGAGTTCGACCCCTGCACGGTGCAGACCCGGCCGACGGACCTGCTGCGCCGCCGCCAGCGGATCCGGGCGGCGGTGGCCCTGGCGGCCGCCGTGGCGGTCGGGGCGGCGGTGGCCGGGACGGCGGGCGGTGACGGCGGCCGGCCGCGGCACGAGACCGCCGCCCAGCAGGCGCTCGACCCGGCCCGGCTGCTGCGCACCCCCGGCGACCAGTGGGCCGACACCTCCCGGGTGGACTTCACCGCCTGGCCGCCCCGCGGCCGGCAGGCCGGCGACCAGGAGCTGCTGGGGCGGGCGCTGCGGGTCTGGGCGGCGCCGCCGGCCGGCACGCGGATCACCGCATCCGCCGGGACGTCCACCAGGCCGCCCGGCGAGCCGCCCCGGCTCCTCTACGCGGGCCTGATCGACAACGTCATGGTGGCGGTCTTCCACGACGGCGAGCGGCTGGTGCGCTACGCCGAACCCGAGGACGCCACCCCCACGCTGCACTTCGCGCGGGTCGACGACCCGGACCTGACGACTGCCGGCGCGCTGGTGATCGGCCGCGGCAACGGCTGGCAGCGCTATCTGCTGGCGCCCTGGGTGTCGGACATCGCCACCCGCGATCTGCTCGCGCCCAACGACCCGGAGCGCGGGCTGCATGTCGCCCCGGACGGCGTCACCGACCGGATCCCGACGCCGCCCGAGGCGGACGGCGGCTGCGGAAGCTGGCCCGTGGCCCGGCTGCGCACCTCGGCGCGGATCGTCGGCAACCGCGCCTTCCTGGTGACAGACCTCGGCGATCTCGCCCCCGTCCCTCTCACCTATCTGCCCGCGGCGCCCGGACCCGGCGGGCCCGGCGAGGTGACGGACGCCCCCGCGCTGCGGAGCTGGGCCCGTACCGCCTGCTCCCTGCGGTCGCTGCGCGGCGCCGGCGTACGGTCCGTCAGCAACTGGGAGTACGCCGGACAGCGCCTCCCGGAGGACGGAGGCAGCGCCGCCTGGGTCTGCACCCGCGCCGACACCTGGCGCGGTCCCGGCCGGGTCACCGTGCAGTTCCAGCCACCCGCCGCACACCCCGCGGACCCCGGGCGGATCGCCGGACGGGCCCTCAACACCGCCACCTGCAGCCGCTTCGGCCGCCCCGTGGTCGGCCAGATCCACTGGCAGGCGAAATCCGGGAAGTGGTACGTGCTCGCGGCGGGCAGCCAGGGAGTCGGCGGAATCGACGTCACCGGCGGCGTACGGGCGGGTGCCGAGGCGGCCACGCTCGCCGTACCGGCTCCGCAGAGCGCGTCGGCCGAGGTGTCGGGGCGGCTGACGGACGGGGGGAGTGTGCGGGCGGTGCGGCCGTGAGCGGCCCGCCTGCTACGGGATGAACCAGAAGAACCACGCCACCAGGCCGACGGGCGTCAGCACGCCGACCGGTCCCGGGACCAGGAGCGGAAAGCCGAGGATCTTGACGGCCCGGTGCTGCCGCGCCCGGCAGGGTACTCGAGGCCGGTCCGGGAACCCGAGCCCGGAAACCGAGCCCGGAATCCCGACAGAAGGTGTCGGGTTTCGCTGTGAGGCTCGCGCTGTACGCAGAGAACGAAACGAGGCGCCGAGAGGCGTCCGACAGCTGGGAGCGGCAGCGTGACGGTGAACAAGGAACTGACCGGCAAGGTGGCGCTGGTGGCCGGGGCCACCCGGGGTGCGGGCCGGGCGATGGCCGTGGAGCTGGGGCGGGCGGGCGCCCTGGTGTATGTGACGGGGCGGACGACCAGGGAGCGGGTCAGCGAGGTCGGCCGCACCTCGGAGACCATCGAGCAGACCGCGGAGCTGGTGACCGCCGCGGGAGGCACCGGGATCGCCGTACCGACGGACCATCTGGAGCCGTCGCAGGTCAAGGCGCTGACCGAGCGGATCGACCGGGAGCAGGGGCGGCTGGACATCCTGGTCAACAGCGTCTGGGGCGGCGACCGGCTGATCCAGTTCGACACCAAACTCTGGGACCTCGATCTGGACAGCGGCCTGCGGATGTTCCGCCTCGGCATCGACACCCACCTCATCACCGGCCACTACGCGCTGCCGCTGATGATCCGGCGGCCGGGCGGCCTGGTCGTGGAGATGACCGACGGCACCGCCGCCTTCAACCGCACCTACCGCGACAGCCTCTGCTTCGACGTCACCAAGAACGTCCCGCACCGCATCGCCTTCGGCCTCGCCGTCGAACTCAAGGAGTACGGCGGCACGGCCGTCTCGCTCACCCCCGGATTCCTGCGGTCCGAGGAGATGCTGGACCACTTCGGCGTGACGGAGGAGAACTGGCGCGACGCGGTGGCCCAGGAACCCCACTTCGCCGTCGCCGAGTCGCCGGCCCTGGTCGCCCGCGCCGTACGGGCACTGGCCGCCGACCCGGACAAGGAGCGCTGGAGCGGACAGTCGCTCTCCAGCGGCCAGCTGGCGAAGGAGTACGACTTCACCGACACGGACGGCTCCCGGCCCGACGCTTTCGGCTACTTCGAGGACGTGGTCTTCGGCGGCAAGGAGGCGACGGCGGCGGACTACCGATAGGGCGCCTGCCGACGCGCACGGCCCGGCTCACGGGCAGGCCCCGGCCTGCCCGTAGAGCGCGGCCGTGCGGCGGGCCGCCGCCGCGAACCGCTCGCGCAGCCCGGAGGGCGCCAGCACCTCGCCCTCCGGGCCGAGCGCCAGCAACTGGCCGTAGGCGACGTCGGCGTTTTCCACGGCCAGGGTGACGGTCAGATACCCGTCCTCGTCGGGTCCGTCCGCCTCCCGGGCCCTGGCTATCGCCTCCCGGGCCGCCGCGCGCTCGGTGACGTACGGCAGCTGGAGCACACCGCGTCGGGAGAGCCGGAGCACCACCTCCTCGCGCAGGAGCGAGCGGGCGAACTCCGCCGCCCGCTCGGCCCAGAACGCGGGCAGGTCGAACTCCTCGTCCCGGTCGAAACGCTCTTCGCCGCCCTCGACGGCCACGAACCGCTCCACCCGGTAGACCCGGCAGCCCGCCCTCCCCCGGCTGTCGCCCGGAGGTGCCCCCGGCCCGGCCACCGCCCCTGACAGAGGCCTTTCGGACCGCACCTCTGCCGGCCGCGCCGCCAAGTACCACACCCCCGCCTTCAGTACGAGCCCGTACGGCTCCAGCTCCCGCTGCACCTCGGTGCCCTTGCGGAGGTAGTGCGCGAGGATCCGGCGGTCGTCCCAGACCGCGTCCGCGATGGCGGGCAGCAGGGCCGGGGTCTCGGGCTCCTGGTACCAGGCGGGGGCGTCGAGGTGGAAGCGCTGGGCGGCGCCCGACGCGGCGTCCCGCAGCTCGGGCAGCAGGGCCGCGGAGACCTTGAGGCGGGCGGCGGAGGCGGCGTCGGCGAGGCCCATCTCGCGCAGCGCGGAGGGCACTCCGGACAGGAAGAGCGCCTCGGCCTCGCTGCGGCCGAGGCCGGTGAGGCGGGTGCGGTAGCCGCCGATCAGGCGGTAGCCGCCGGCCCGGCCGCGGTCGGCGTAGACGGGCACGCCGGCCTCGGAGAGCGAGAGGACGTCCCGGGCGACCGTGCGCTCGGAGACCTCGAGCTCGCGCGCCAGCTCGGCGGCCGTCATCGACGGCCGCGACTGGAGCAGCAGCACCATCTTGATCAGCCGGGCAGCACGCATATCCCCATCATGCCGGGCCCACTGACAACCACCGCGCCGAGTGGCCGGGTTCCGGGGCACCTCGGGGGAGTGCCGGCGCGCCTAGGGAGCCCGACGCCACGAAGCAGACCGACCCGGCCGAGTCAGGGCATGGCCGGCCGGGCCGGTGGGTTCCCGTGCGGAGGCCCCGGGCGCGGGAAGGTGGCCTCCGCACGGGAGTTGGGGGAGGAGCCCCGTCGCGGGGCCCTCAGGGGCGGGCGGTCCCCGGTGTCGGCCGGGGCCCGCCCACGTTTCGCGGGCCGCGGCACGGACGGCGCCGCACTGGCACCGTGCCCGCCGCGCCCTACGGTCCTACAGCCCGTACCGCTGCCGGGCCTCCTTGACCGTCTCCGGCTTGACCTCGCCCCGGCGGGCCAGCGCGGCCAGCGTCTGGACGACCACCGACCGCGCGTCGACGCCGAAGTGCCGGCGGGCCGCCTCGCGGGTGTCGGAAAGGCCGAAGCCGTCGGTGCCGATGGAGACCCAGTCCTGCTCGACCCAGGGGGCGATCTGGTCCGGGACGGCCCGCATCCAGTCGCTGACCGCGACGACCGGGCCGGGGGCGCCGGCCAGCGCACGGGTCACGTACGGGATCCGGTCCTCGCCGTCCAGACGGGCGGCGTCGCACTCCAGGGCGTCGCGGCGCAGCTCGCCCCAGGAGGTCGCGGACCATACGTCGGCGGCCACGCCCCAGTCGGCGGCCAGCAACTCCTGCGCCTCCAGGGCCCAGTGGATCGCGGTGCCGGAGGCCAGCAGCTGGGTGCGCGGGGTCTCGGAGGTCGCGTTGGCGGCCTCCTTGAAGCGGTAGAGGCCCTTGATGATGCCCTCTTCGACGCCTTCGGGCATGGCCGGCTGCTGCTTGGGCTCGTTGTAGACGGTGAGGTAGTAGAAAACGTTCTCGGGGTTCTCGCCGTACATCCGGCGCAGACCGTCCTTGACGATCACCGCGATCTCGTAGGCGAAGGCCGGGTCGTAGTTGAGCGACGCCGGGTTCGTGGACGCGATCAGGTGCGAGTGGCCGTCGGCGTGCTGCAGGCCCTCACCGGTCAGGGTCGTACGGCCCGCGGTGGCGCCGACGATGAAGCCCTTGCCGAGCTGGTCGGCGAGCTGCCACATCTGGTCCGCGGTGCGCTGCCAGCCGAACATCGAGTAGAAGATGTAGAAGGGGAGCATCGGCTCGCCGTGTGTCGCGTACGACGTGGCGGCGGCGATGAAGTCGGCCATGGCGCCGGCCTCGGTGATCCCCTCGTTGAGGATCTGGCCGTCGGTGGCCTCCTTGTAGTACATCAGCTGGTCGCGGTCGACCGGCTCGTACGTCTGGCCCTTCGGCGAGTAGATACCGGCCGACGGGAACAGCGACTCCATACCGAAGGTACGGGCCTCGTCCGGGACGATCGGCACCCAGCGCTTGCCGGTCTCCTTGTCCCGCATCAGGTCCTTGACCAGACGGACGAAGGCCATGGTGGTGGCCATCTCCTGCTTGCCGGAGCCCTTGTACAGCGCCTTGAAGGCGCGCTCCTCGGGCTGCGGCAGCGCGGCCGAGGCGTGCAGACGGCGGGCCGGGGCCGGACCGCCGAGGGCGGCGCGGCGCTCCTGGAGGTAGCGGACCTCGGGGGAGTCGGCTCCCGGGTGGCCGTACGGCACCAGGTCCTCGTCCAGCCTCGCGTCCGGGATCGGAAGGTCGAGCAGGTCGCGCATCGCGCGGAACTCCTTGCCCGAGAGCTTCTTCATCTGGTGGTTGGCGTTCTTGGACTCGAAGCCCGGGCCGAGGGTGTAGCCCTTGACGGTCTGGGCGAGGATCACGGTCGGCGCGCCCTTGAACTCGACGGCCGCCTTGTACGCGGCGTACACCTTGCGGGCCTCGTGGCCGCCGCGGGAGGTGTGGAAGCACTCGGCGATCTTCGCGTCGGTCAGCACCTTCGCCATCTCGACGAGGGCCGGCTCGGCGCCGAAGAAGTGCTCGCGGATGTAGGCGACGTCGCGGGTGGCGTACGTCTGGAACTGCGCGTCCGGCACCTGGCGCAGACGGCGGACCAGCGCGCCGGCGGTGTCGAGCTGGAAGAGCTCGTCCCAGGCGGAGCCCCACAGCGACTTGACGACGTTCCAGCCGGCGGCGCGGAACTGCGCCTCCAGCTCCTGAACGATCTTGAAGTTGGCGCGTACCGGACCGTCCAGGCGCTGCAGGTTGCAGTTGATGACGAAGGTCAGGTTGTCCAGGCCCTCGCGGCCGGCCAGCGCGAGGGCTGCGGTCGACTCGGGCTCGTCCATTTCGCCGTCGCCCAGGAACGCCCAGACGTGCGAGTTGGCGGTGTCCTTGATGCCGCGGCCCTGGAGGTAGCGGTTGAAGCGGGCCTGGTAGATCGCCGACAGCGGGCCGAGGCCCATGGAGACGGTCGGGAACTCCCACAGCCACGGCAGGCGCCGCGGGTGCGGGTAGGAGGGCAGGCCCTTGCCGCCGGACTCCTGGCGGAAGTGGTCGAGGTGCTCCTCGGTGAGGCGGCCGTCGAGGAAGGCGCGGGCGTAGATGCCGGGCGAGGCGTGGCCCTGGATGTAGAGCTGGTCGCCGCTGCCGTCGCCCTCCTTGCCGCGGAAGAAGTGCTGGAAGCCGGTCTCGTACAGCCAGGCCGCGGACGCGAAGGTCGCGATGTGGCCGCCGACGCCGAACCGCGAGCCGCGCGTCACCATGGCGGCGGCGTTCCAGCGGTTCCAGGCGGTGATCCGGGCTTCCATCGCCTCGTCGCCGGGGTAGGCGGGCTCGGCGGAGGTCGGGATGGTGTTGACGTAGTCCGTCTCCAGGGGCGCGAGCCCGGGGGCACCGTTGTGCTCCAGCGCGCGGCGCATCAGATACGCGGCGCGGTGCGGGCCCGCGGCCTTGGTGACGGCGTCAAGCGATTCGCGCCACTCGGCGGTCTCCTCGGGATCCCGGTCCGGGAGCTGGTCGAGCTGGCTGTACGGCAGGCGCACGGGATCGGGCATGGGTGGCCCCTTTCCGGACGGTGGGTCGGGAGTGCGAGTGATGCTTTGGCAGGCAGGGGTGTCGCGCCCCGACGGAGGACGATACGCCCCTGATCGATGATCGATCAACGCTCACCGCAGGAATAACCGCAGGTCGGCACGGCGTGCCGCACATTTCGGCACGCGGTGCCAGCAAAAATCGGGGCGCAGCGCCAACGGAAACGGGGCGCCGGAGCCCTCCTCCGGTACGCCCCGCAGCCGTTCCGTGACGCCCTGCGCCCGCTCCCTCAGACCCTCGGCGCGCAGCTCAGCACATGGGTCTTGAGCAGGGTGCCGATCTTCGGGTCGCGCCGCCGGAACGCGTCCACGATCTCCTGGTGGTCCTGCGCATGCGACCGCGGCTCCGGACTGAACCAGCGGATCGACAGCGTCGTCCAGACCTCGATGCCCAGCGACTCCCAGGTGTGCAGCAGGACGGCGTTGCCGGCCGCTTGCACGATCTCCCGGTGGAAGGCCACCGTGTGCCGCACCTGCGCCTCCCCGTCACCCGCCAGGTCCGCCTCCCGCAGCGCCGCCACCTCGCGCTCCAGGGCCGCCGTATCGTCCGCCAGCCGGCCCGCCGCCAGCTCCGCCGCCACCTGCTCGAGCCCGGCCCGCACCGGGTAGCTCTCCTTGAGGTCGTCCGCGGTCAGGTTCCGTACCCGCACGCCCTTGTTCGGCGCGGACTCGATCAGCTGCAGCGACTCCAGCTCGCGCAGCGCCTCGCGTACGGGCGTCTGGCTGACCTCCAGCTCGGCCGCGATCCGCCGCTCCACGATCCGCTCGCCCGGCTGCCAGCGGCCGCTGACGATCCCCTCGAGGATGTGCTCGCGGATCTGCTCGCGCAGCGAATGGACGACGGGCGGGGTCATGAGGTGCTCCTTCAGAGCGGGTGGTGACAAGCGGGGAGCTGAGGGGGCCATTATCGGGGAGACGGTCCCGGACTGGCAGACGACAAAAGGGGCCGGGGCATGCAAAAGGGTCGGCCCCGGCTCGTACGAACCGGGGCCGACCCCTTACACAGCCTGCGGCTGACTGCCGAGCTACCGGGCTACCGGGCTCAGAGACCGATCTCGGTCTCGAACTCGGCGGCCTCCAGGATCTGCTTGACCGTGGTCAGGTAGCGGGCGGCGTCGGCGCCGTCCACCAGACGGTGGTCGTAGGAGAGCGCGAGGTAGGTCATGTCGCGCACCGCGATGGTCTCGCCGAGGTCCGGGTGGTTGATGACCACCGGGCGCTTGACGGTGGCACCGATGCCCAGGATGCCGACCTGGTTCGGCGGCACGATGACCGTGTCGAACAGGGCGCCGCGCGAGCCGGTGTTGGAGATGGTGAAGGTCGCACCGGACAGCTCGTCCGGAGTGATCTTGTTCTGGCGGACCTTGCCCGCCAGCTCCGCCGTCTTGCGGGCGACACCGGCGATGTTGAGGTCGCCCGCACCCTTGATGACCGGGGTCATCAGGCCCTTCTCGGCATCCACTGCGATACCGACGTTCTCGGTGTCGAAGTAGGTGATGGTGCCCTCGTCCTCGTTGATCCGGGCGTTGACGACCGGGTGGGCCTTCAGCGCCTGGACAGCGGCCTTGACGAAGAACGGCATCGGGGAGAGCTTGACGCCCTCACGCTGCGCGAACGCGTCCTTGGCCTTGTTGCGCATCCGCATGATCGCGGTGATGTCCACCTCGACCACGGAGGTCAGCTGCGCCTGGCCGTGCAGGGCCTTCATCATGTTGTCGCCGATGACCTTGCGCATCCGCGGCATCTTGACGGTCTGGCCGCGCAGCGGGGAGACCTCGAGGGCCGGAGCCTTCGACACCGCGGCGGGGGCGGCAGCGGCCGGGGCGGCGGCCTTGAGGGCCTCCGCGGCGGCGATGACGTCCTGCTTGCGGACCCGGCCACCGACACCGGTGCCCTTGACCGTGGCGAGGTTCACGCCGGTCTCCGCGGCGAGCTTGCGCACCAGCGGGGTGACGTACGCGGCCTCCTCACCCGCGGCCGGGGCCGGGGTGACGGGCGCCGGGGCGGCAACCGGAGCCGGCGCCGGCGCGGGGGCGGCAACCGGAGCCGGCGTCGGCGCGGGCGCGGGAGCCGGGGCCGGAGCGGCCGGCGCGGGGGCCGGAGCAGCGGCGGCCGGAGCCGGAGCCGGGGCGGGAGCCGGGGCCGGCGCGGCGGGCGCGGGGGCCGGAGCGGCCGGAGCCGGAGCGGCGGCCGGAGCCGCACCCTTCGCACCGATCACGGCGAGCTTGGCGCCGACCTCGGCGGTCTCGTCCTCGCCGACGGCGATCTCCAGCAGCACACCGGAAACCGGGGCCGGGATCTCGGTGTCGACCTTGTCGGTGGAGACCTCCAGCAGCGGCTCGTCGGCCTGGACCTCCTCGCCGACCTCCTTCAGCCAGCGGGTGACGGTGCCCTCGGTGACGCTCTCGCCCAGCGCGGGGAGTACGACATCGGTGCCGGTGCCCTCGGCGCCACCCGCGGGGGCGGCGGCCGGGGCGGGGGCCTCGGCGGCCGGAGCCGGGGTGGGCTCGGGCTGCGGCTGGGCCGCGGGGGCCTCGGCAGCGGCCGGGGCGGGGGCAGCAGCGGGCGCGCCCGTGCCGTCGTCGATGACGGCCAGCTCGGCGCCGACCTCGACCGTCTCGTCCTCGGCGACCTTGATGGAGGCCAGGACGCCGGCGGCCGGGGCCGGGATCTCGGTGTCGACCTTGTCGGTCGACACCTCGAGCAGCGGCTCGTCGGCCTCTACACGCTCACCCTCGGCCTTCAGCCAGCGGGTGACGGTGCCCTCGGTGACGCTCTCGCCGAGCGCCGGCAGGGTTACGGAAACCGCCATGGTTTCTGTTGCTCCTATCGAATGTGCGGATGTGGTCGCGCCCGGGACTGGGGGTCAGTCGTGGGAGTGGAGAGGCTTCCCGGCCAGGGCCAGGTGGGCCTCGCCGAGAGCTTCATTCTGCGTCGGGTGCGCGTGTACGAGCTGCGCAACCTCGGCCGGCAGGGCCTCCCAGTTGTAGACCAGCTGGGCCTCACCGACCTGCTCGCCCATACGGTCACCGACCATGTGGACGCCGACCACGGCACCGTCCTTGACCTGGACGAGCTTGATCTCGCCCGTGGTCTTGAGGATCTTGCTCTTGCCGTTGCCCGCGAGGTTGTACTTGAGAGCGACGACCTTGTCGGCGCCGTACAGCTCCTTGGCCTTGGCCTCGGTGATACCCACCGAAGCGACCTCGGGGTGGCAGTACGTCACGCGCGGCACGCCGTCGTAGTCGATCGGCACGGTCTTGAGACCGGCCAGCCGCTCCGCCACCAGCATGCCCTCGGCGAAGCCGACGTGCGCGAGCTGGAGGGTCGGGACGAGGTCACCGACGGCCGAGATGGTCGGCACGTTGGTCTGCATGTACTCGTCGACCAGGACGTAGCCGCGGTCCATCGCGACGCCCTGCTCCTCGTAGCCGAGACCGGCGGAGACCGGGCCGCGGCCGATCGCGACCAGCAGCACCTCGGCCTCGAAGGTCTTGCCGTCGGCAAGGGTGACCTTGACGCCGTCGGCGGTGTACTCGGCCTTGTCGAAGAAGGTGCCGAGGTTGAACTTGATGCCACGCTTGCGGAAGGCCCGCTCCAGCAGCTTGGAGCTGTTCTCGTCCTCGACCGGGACGAGGTGCTTGAGGCCCTCGACGATGGTCACGTCGGTGCCGAAGGACTTCCACGCCGAGGCGAACTCGACGCCGATCACGCCGCCGCCCAGGACGATCGCGGACTTCGGCACGCGGTCCAGCGTGAGCGCGTGGTCCGAGGAGATGATGCGGTTGCCGTCGATCTCCAGGCCCGGCAGCGACTTCGGCACGGAGCCGGTCGCCAGCAGGACGTGGCGGCCCTGGATGCGCTGGCCGTTGACGTCGACGGAGGTCGGGGAGGACAGCCGGCCCTCACCCTCGATGTAGGTCACCTTGCGGGAGGCGACCAGACCCTGGAGGCCCTTGTACAGGCCGGAGATCACGTCGTCCTTGTACTTGTGGACGGCCGCGATGTCGATGCCCTCGAAGGTGGCCTTGACACCGAACTGGTCGGCCTCACGTGCCTGGTCGGCGATCTCGCCGGCGTGCAGCAGAGCCTTGGTGGGGATGCAGCCGTTGTGCAGGCAGGTGCCGCCGAGCTTGCTCTTCTCGATCAGTGCGACGTCCAGGCCCAGCTGCGCCCCGCGCAGGGCAGCGGCGTAACCACCGCTACCGCCTCCGAGGATCACTAGGTCGAAAACGGTGCTGGCGTCGTTCGCCACGTCACGTCCTCCATGCATGGGTACGCCGGAGCCGGTCTCCAATGACCGGACGGCGGCTGTGGTTCGGCCGCTTCAATTTCGGCCCTGGTAAGGGGGGCCCTGTCCTGCCGAGAACCCATCTTCGCACTTGTTGAACACGGACGGGACGGCGGGCCGGGCGCGGAGGCGGCCGGGGGGCCGCCTCAAGGGGGTTACCGGGGCGTACGGACGTACGGATTTCGTTGAGGGCGAACGGATCCGCGCGGGCGCCGTACGAGGAGAGGAAACACACACCTACGGCCCCGGACGGTGCGCCCGGGGCCGTACGGACATAGCGGGCAAGTGGGAGCGGAACCGTCAGCCGAGGTCGCCCGCGGCCGTCCGCTCCGCCAGCCGCACCAGGGTGCGCACCGCGGAGCCCGTGCCGCCCTTGGGCGTGTATCCCCAGGGCGCGCCCTCGTGGAAGGCCGGACCGGCGATGTCCAGGTGTGCCCAGGTGATGCCGTCGCCGATGAACTCCTTCAGGAAGAGTCCGGCGACCAGGCCGCCGCCCATCCGCTCGCCCATGTTGGCGATGTCGGCGACCGGTGAGTCCATGCCCTTGCGGAGGTGGCCGGGCATCGGCATCGGCCAGGACTGCTCGCCGACCTCCTCGGCGATCTCGTGGATCGAGGTGCGGAAAGCGTCGTCGTTCGCCATGATCCCGAAGTGGCGGTGGCCCAGCGCCAGCACCATCGCACCGGTGAGCGTCGCCACGTCCACGATCGCGTCCGGCGACTCCTCCGAGGCGCGGGTCAGCGCATCGGCCAGGACGAGACGGCCCTCGGCGTCGGTGTTGAGCACCTCGACGGTCTTGCCGCTGTACATGGTCAGCACGTCACCGGGGCGGGTGGCGGAGCCCGACGGCATGTTCTCGGCAAGCGCCAGCCAGCCGGTGACATTCACCTCCAGGCCCAGCCTGGCGGCGGCCACGACCGCGGCGAAGACCGCGGCGGCACCGCTCATGTCGCACTTCATGGTCTCGTTGTGACCGGCCGGCTTGAGCGAGATGCCGCCCGAGTCGTACGTGATGCCCTTACCGACCAGCGCCAGCGTCCTGGTCGCCTTGGCGTGCGTGTGCGCGATCCGCACCAGCCGCGGCGGGGCCTCCGAGCCCTGGCCGACGCCCAACAGGCCGCCGAAGCCGCCCTTGGTGAGCGCCTTCTCGTCCAGCACCTCGACCTTGAGGCCGAACTCCTTGGCGGCGGCCTGCGCCTCGGCCGCGAAGGACTTCGGGTCGAGGTCGTTGGAGGGGGTGTTGACCAGGTCGCGGGCGCGGTTCATCTCGGCGGCCAGCGTCTGGGCGCGCTCCGCGGCGGCCTTGAACTCCTTGTCGCGCGGCTTGCCGCCGAGGATCGCGGCCTCGCCGAGCGGCGCCGACTTGGCGTCGTTCTTCTTGCCCTTCGCGTTCTTGCCGTTGCCGTTGCTGCGGTACGCGGTGAAGGTGTACGCGCCCAGCAGCGCGCCCTCACTCACCGCGGCGGCCGCCTCGGCGTCCTCGACGGGCAGCGCGAAACCGGCCTTCTTGCTGCCGGTCAGTGCGCGGGCGGCGCTGCCCGCGGCGCGCCGCAGCGCCTCGTTGTCGTAGCCGTCGCCCTTGGCCGGGGCCTCGCCCAGGCCGACCGCCAGCACGACCGGCGCCTTCAGGCCGTCGGCGGCGGGCAGCTTGGTGACCTCGCCCTCGGCACCACTCGCGCCGAGGGTCTCCAGCACGGCGGCGAGCTTGCCGCCGAAGGCCTTGTCCACGGCCTCCGCGCCGGGAGCGACAACGACGCCCTTGGCGCCCTTGGCCACGCCGACGACGACGGCATCCGCACGCACCGTTGCGGCGGAAGATGTACTGAGGGTCAGTGCAGTCACGGTGATGAGAGTCCTGTTCCGTCCGGGAATCCGTTGTGCGCCCTGGGCGCTGCTGCGGCCGAGCCTACGCTCGGCGAAGCCCGGAGGCCCGGCCTGTTGCCGCAACGGCCGGTAACGGTGCGTCGGCGAACGGCCCGGACCGGTCGGTGAACCGGCACCCGCCGCAGGGGAGTTGGGGCCCGGTGGCCCCGACGTGGCGGATGGTCCTGACCGCGGCGCCGGTGTGGTGCGGGGAACCCTTACGGGGTGGGCGAACGGATCCACTAGGGGGTACGAGCGCCCCCTGCGGGGCCTCAACGCCGGGGGTCGGGAGGGTATTCCCGTGGTGGCCGCCCCGCCCCGCCCCGCCCCGCGCCGCTGCGTCGCGCCCGTCGTCACCCCAGCGCGAGCACCACCGTCGCCGCCAGCCCCGCGCTTTCCGCCAGCGCGCCGAAGACGTCGCCGGTCACGCCGCCGAATCGCCGTCGGCAGTGGCGCAGCAGAAGTTCGCCGGTGCCGAGTCCGAGCAGTGCGGCGAGTCCGGCGTGCAGTGCGTCGTACGGGCCGGAGCCGTACGGGCCGAGAGCGCCGGCCGCCGCCGCGCACAGGGCCGTGACCAGCGCCGCGCACAGCAGCGCGGACCGTACCGGAACGGTTCCCGCGACCGCCGCGCCCAGACCCTCCGGGCGGGCCGCCGGGACCCCCGTACGGGAGGCCAGGGTCAGCGCGCACCGGGCGGTGACCCCCGCGACGGCCGCGGCCACCGCGCCGTGGGCCCAGCCCTCGCCGTACAGCTCGTACAGCGCGGCCACTTGGGCCAGCAGGGTGAACAGCAGCGTGATGACCCCGAACGGGCCGATGTCGGACTGCTTCATGATGCGCAGCGCGTCCTCGGCGGGCTTGCCGCTGCCCAGGCCGTCGGCGGTGTCGGCGAGGCCGTCCAGGTGCAGGCCGCGGGTGAGCGCGGCGGGTACGGCGGCGGTGGCGGTCGCGGCGAGCAGGGGGCCGCCGCCGAGCAGCAGCAGCGTCCCGCCGAGCGCGGCCGCGGCCAGCCCGACGACCAGCCCGGCCAGTGGTGCGCAGAGCATTCCGCCGCGGGCGGTCTCCCGGTCCCAGCGGGTGAGGCGTACCGGCAGCACGGTCAGCGTTCCGAACGCGAACCGCAGGGCGTCGGCGGGGGCGGGAGGGCCGGGGGACTCGCTCATCGCGGCAGGCTATCCCGGCCGTTCAGCGCACCGGAGACGCCGAAATCTCCACCGATCCCCTTAAATTGCCCTTACGCGGCACAGGGGAGCGTGGGATGGGTCACTGGTGGTACCGCAACATCGTCGAACCGGGAAAGCTCCCGCTGCTGCTCGCCCTCGCCTCCTTCGTGCTGACGTTCCTGGTCACCCGGGTCATCACCCGTCTGATCCGGGCGGGCCGGGGCCCGTTCCGCAACCTGACGCCCGGCGGCGTACACGTCCACCACGTCGTGCCCGGCGTCGCCCTGATGGTCGTCGGCGGCTTCGTCGCCCTCGCGGGCGGCCGCCGCGGTTTCGGCGCCGGTGTCGCGGCGGTGCTCTTCGGGATGGGGGTCGGCCTGGTCCTGGACGAGTTCGCGCTGATCCTCCATCTGGACGATGTCTACTGGAGCGAGGAGGGCACCAAGAGCGTCGAGATCGTCATCCTCACCGTCGCCCTGGTCGGTCTGATCCTCGCCGGCTTCCTGCCGTTCGGCGTCAATGAGCTGAGCCCCGACGAGAGCAAGGACCGCCTCCAGGTCGTACGGACCGTGGGCATCAACTTCCTCTTCGCCGTCATCGCCCTCGTCAAGGGCAAGGGCCGGCTCGCCGTCGTCGGGGTCTTCGTCCCGTTCGTCGCGCTCTTCGGCGCCGTCCGGCTGGCCCGGCCCAACTCGCCGTGGGCCAGGCGCTTCTACCGCAACCGCCCCAGGGCGCGGGCCCGCGCCACGGTCCGCGCCTACCGCCACGACCGCCGCTGGTCGGCCCTGCGCCGCAGGGCCGAGCACCTCATCGGGGGTGCCCCCAGCCGCTGACCCGCCGGGCCTCGCGCGGTGTGCCAGGCCGCCACACCTCCCACACCGCGCACAGCGCCAGCACCGCCAGCACCGCGGCGATGTGCTCCTTGCCCGCCAGGTTGTTCTTGATGAACAGCACCTCGAAGACCATGGCGGCCACCACCAGCGTGCAGGTGAGCCAGGCCCGGTAGCGCCAGCTCACAAAGATCGCCAGGCCGACCACCGCCGCCGAGGGGCCGGTGTCGATGACGTACTTGTCCGTGTCGGGCAGCCCGATGGGGGACTCCGGCCCGATCCAGAGGCCGATGCGCGCGTACATCGTCCCGGCGAGCGTGGCCAGATACGCGACCGCGAACATCTGCCGCCAGCCCACACAGATCTCGGCGAGCCCGAAGACGACCAGAATCTGCGCCAGCGCGCCCCACACCGGCAGGTCCAGGGCGGGCACGAACAGCGACAGGGGAGTGCGCAGCAGCGCCAGCCACAGATGCTCATAGGCCTGCACGGACCCGATGTTCTGCACCGGCTGGTAGCCCCAGGGCTGGTTCTGGACGACCTGGAGGGTCAGGGTCAGACACACCGCCGTGAGCGTCATCGGGATCGCCCGCAGCTTCTTCGCGGCCAGTGCGGACCACCCCGTCCGCAGGAGCGGGCCCCACTCGGCCCGCGCGGCGCGACGCAGGGCCGGCTCGGTCATCTGTTGTTCTCCAGGTACTCGCGGCCGCGCCGGAGCGGCGGGCCGGGGGAGAGGCCGGTGCACGGCACACCGGCGCTCTTGTCGACGAGCATGTACCGCAGTTCGCCTATAGGGCGGTATTTCGCCTGAGCGAGAGAGCGATTCGATGTGCCACCACCGGGAGGAGAAGCCGAGCGGCGCGCGACCGGCGCGGCACCGGGCACACGTCGAGCCGCGCACCACCTTCGTAGACGGAGCGGAGCGGCGCGGAGTTGAGTGTCGGCGCAGTGATCTCCGTCGCGTGCGGGTTCCCTCGCGTGCGGGTTTCCTCGCGCACGGGTTCCTTCGGGTACGCGAGACCCCGCCGCGCACGGGAGGCCCGGTCCCGTACGGGCAGCGCCGTCCCGTACGGCAGGCTCAGTCCTGTACCGGCAGCTCCGCCGCCAGTGCCGCGGCCGCCCGCACCAGGGGCAGGGCCAGCAGCGCGCCGGTCCCCTCGCCCGCGGTGACACCGTGGTCGAGCAGCGGGGTGAGCGCGATCCGGTCCAGCGCCTTGGCCTGCGCCGGCTCACCGCTCGCCTGCCCTGCCACCCACCAGTCCGGCGCCCGGAACGCCACCCGCTGCGCCACCAGCGCACAGGCCGCCGAGACCACCCCGTCCAGGATCACCGGAGTCCGGCGCACCGCGCTCTGCAGCAGGAAGCCGGTGATCGCGGTGAGATCCGCGCCGCCGACCGTGGCCAGCAGCTCCAGCTGGTCGCCGAGCACCGGCCGGGCCCGCCGCAGCGCGTCGCGGATCGCCGCGCACTTGCGCATCCACGCCAGATCGTCGATACCGGCCCCGCCGCGCCCGGTGACCACCGAGGCGTCCGTGCCGCACAGCGCGGCGATCAGCGCGCTCGCGGCCGTGGTCCCGCCGACGCTGAGATCACCGAGCACCACCACGTCGGTCCCGGCGTCCGCCTCCTCGTCCGCGACGGCCATGCCGGCCCGGAACGCCGCCTCGGCCTCCTCGGCGCTCAGCGCGTCCTCGATGTCGATCCGCCCCGAACCGCGCCGCACCCGGTGCCGGGTGACCTCCGTCGGCAGCTCCTCGGGGTCGCAGTCCACCGCCATGTCGATGACCCGCAGCTGCGCCCCGGCGGCCCGCGCCAGAACGGCGGCCGGACTCCCGCCGTCCAGCACGGCCCGTACGAGATCCCGGGTGCCACCGGCGGGCCGGCCCGAGACCCCCAGCTGCGCCACCCCGTGATCGCCCGCGAACAGCAGCACCCGCGGCCGCTCGACGGGCCGCACCGGCACCTGCTGCTGGGCCGAGGCCAGCCACTCGCCCAGCTCGTCGAGCCGGCCGAGCGCCCCCGGCCGCACGGCCAGCCGCGCCCGCCGCTCCTCGGCGTCACGGCGCGAACCGCCGTCGGGGCGCTCGATCAGGTGGGCGAAGTCATCGAGGTTCAGGGCGCTCATTCGGCGCAGATTACCGTCAAGTCGGTGCTGACGAGGCACGGCGGAGGGAACGGGCATCGGCGAACCGCACCTCGCACACCAGCGGCGCCGGGAACCGCCCGAAGCGCCCCCGCTGCACCGGCACCTCCCGTACCGCCACGATCCCCGGATGCGCGCCCGCCACCCGCGGCAGCTGTGCCCGGTCCAGCCCCCAGCGCAGCGGACCGGGCGCCCGCCCGCCGGACAGCGCGGCGCCCCGGCGGGCGACCGCGGTCACCCACCGGATGGGGGCACCTCCCACGCCCTTCAGGCGTGGGGGAGCGTCGAAGACCAGCGCCCCGTCCGGGAACCGCTCCGCACACGCCGCCAGCAACGCCCGCACCGCTGCCGGTGACAGCCGCATCAGCACGCCGGGCGCCGTGACGACGACCCCGAGATCCGGGTCCCGTACGGCATCCAGCCAGCCGTGATCGGTGACGGCGCGGGCGACCGTACGGCGCCGGGGGCCGTCCGGGAGCAGCATCCGGCGCACCGCCGCGATCTCCGGGGGCTGTACCGTCAGCCAGTTCAGCCGCCCGTTGTCCAGCCGCCAGAACGCGGTCCCCAGCCCCTCGCCGAGGGCGACCACCGTCGCCTCCGGGTGCCGCGCCACATAGGCCCGCACCAGCGCGTCGAAAACGCCCCGCGTGCCGGCGTCGCTGAGCTCGGATCCGTCCACGCCCCAAGAGCACCCGTCACAGCGCCCCGGGGCAAGGGGACACGGGCCCGGCGGGGCCCGTGTCATCCGCGCAGCCCTCAGCCGTCATCCACGCAGCGCAAGCGCCTGCCCCGCGACGACCAGCAGCACCTGCTCGCACTCCGCCCCGAACGCGGCGTTGAGCCGCCCGAGTTCGTCCCGGAAGCGACGGCCTGCCGCGGTCGCCGGGACGACCCCCGAGCCGACCTCGTTGCTGACGGCCACCACCGGACGCCGCGTCGCCCGCACCGCCGCGACCAGCGCATCGGTCCGCTCCCGCAGTTTCCGCCGCCCGCCGGCCTCCCAGGTCCCGTCGTCCCACGCCCCGACGTCGTCCATGACATGCGTCAGCCACAGCGCCAGACAGTCGATGAGCAGCGGCGCCGCATCGCCCGCCCGCCCGCCTTCGGCGGCCGCGCCGGCCCCGGCCACGTCCGTGCCCGGCCCGGCCACGTCCGTGCCCGGCCCGGCGGCACCCGTGCCCGGCCCGGCAGGCTCCAGCAGCGGCACCAGATCGCAGGTCTCCACGGTGCGCCAGCTCGACGGCCGCCGCTCACGGTGCAGCGAGATCCGCTCCGCCCACTCCGTATCGCCCTCCCGCGTCCCCCCGGTGGCCACATAGACCACGTCCGGGAACGACGCCAGCCGCCGCTCCGCCTCCGCCGACTTCCCGCTGCGCGCCCCGCCCAGCACCAGCGTCCGGCGCGGCAGATCCGGCACCGCGTGATACTCGCCGACCACCAGCGTGGTCCCGTCCGGCACGGTGCGCGCACCCGCCGCCGCGAGCCGGCGGTGCAGCTCGGGCCCCGGCGGCGCGCTGTGGTCGACATGGACGGCGACCACATCCGTCGCCGCGTCCACCGCGCCGGTCGCCCGCAGCCGCGCCAGCCCGTCCGGCCGCTCCAGGACGTCGAGCAGCACCATGTCGTACGGGCCGCTGCCCCCTGGGTGGCCGTTGTCCAGCCCCGCCGGCGCCGACCCCGGCGGCAGATACAGCAGCCGCTCGCCCTCCGTGCCGGTGATCTCGTACGCCGTGCCGGGGATGTCCACGGCGATGGCCTTCACCCGGTGCCCGTCCAGCAGCGCCAGCTCCCGCCCGTCCGCGACCCGGCCCGGCGTCGGCAGCCCGGCCGGCACCTCCAGCGCGGGCCCGTCGTGCGGGTGCGAGAGCAGCACCTGCCGCACCCCGGCCAGCGAGGTGCCCGCGCGGGCGGCCGCGAAGGCCGGGCCCGGCGTCAGGTCGATGAGCAGCGCGCCGTCGACGAGCAGCGCGGTGGCCGCCCGCGCCTCGTCGCCGACGGCGGCCGCACAGGCGGCACACGGGCAGTCGGGGCGCGGCAGCCCCTGAGGGGCTCCGCTGCCGAGGAGAGTGAGTTCCACCTGGTGATTTTCTCGCGTCCGGGCGCGCTCAGCGCGCGGGGGGACCTGTGACACGGCCAATCCCGTACGAGTGGGTGGGCCGGGGCAGGGGCCGTTGGTGGTCCTGCCCGGTGGTCGGGGGTGCCTCTCGACAGAGTCGTTAGGCTGCGGATCAGCACGGAAGCATGACAGGGCGGGGCGTGCACACGTGGCGTTGCGCCGTGGCACAGACACGTACTCGGTGGGACCCCAGGAGGAGGCGGACATGGCGTGGACGTGGCGGTTCGAGAAGACGGACGGTGCGGAGACGGCGCCCGCGGTGGAACCGGAGGACTTCACCACGCAGGGGGACGCGGAGTCCTGGATCGGCGAGGTGTGGAAGGACCTGCTCGACGGCGGGGTGGACCAGGTCACGCTCTTCGAGGACAGCACAGAGATCTACCGGATGAGCCTGCAGTCCGCCGCCGACAGCTGACCCTCGTTCTCGTGGCCGTATGCGCCGCAGCGCCCGCCGCCCTCGGGGACGGCGGGCGCGCGCTGCTCCGACGCGCTCGTCCTACGGTCGCCGGCCCCGCTTGACCTGCGGCTTGGGCAGCCGCAGCCGCCGCATCTGCAGGGTGCGCATGATCGCGTACGCCTTGGCGCCCTTGAGGTTCTCGTCGGGGAAGCGCTCCTGGAGCTGCTTGCCCAGGCGGAACCAGACGACGACCGAGTCCACCACGATCAGCACGATGATCACGAGCCAGAGCAGCAGCGCGATGTTCTGGATCTGCGGCACCCGGACCATGGTGAGCACCAGGATCACCACGGCCATCGGCAGGAAGAACTCCGCGACGCACCAGCGCGCGTCGATGAAGTCACGGGCGAACCGGCGCACCGGTCCCTTGTCGCGCACCGGCAGATAGCGCTCATCACCACTGGCCATGGCCTCGCGCTGTTTGGCCATGTCCACACGCCGGGCCTCACGCTGCGCCTTCGCCGCGTCCTTGCGGTTGGTCGGCGTCTGCGCGCGGGACCGGCGCTGCGACTGGGCGTCGCTGCGCTTGGGTGTCGGGCGGCCCTTGGGGGCCTGCGGGTTGCGGGGCTGCTGGGGCTGGTCCGCGGTCACCTTGGCGGTCGCGGCCTGCCCATCTTTCGAACGGCTTCGGAACACAGTGCCAGGGTACGTGCTGGCCGCGTGTGGGCCAGGGGCGGACGGGGAACGATATGGCAACTCTGTTCCCGTACGCCGGAATAAACCGGGGCTGGAGCCGTTGGTGGTTGCGGTTGGTGGTGGGTGTTTGGGGGTTCGGCTGTTCCCCCGAGGCGTGGTGGGCCGGGGCAGGAGCCGTTGGTGGTTGCGGTTGGTGGGCGGGGGCCGGTTCGTGTGCCCGTACGGCCCGCCCTACTCCTTGGGCGGGAGGCGGCACACCCCGTGATCGTCCTGGAGGAGGAGCGCATCCGGGCCCGAACAGTGCGGTAATGGAACCAGGGCCCGTACTGTGGGGTCTGTAGATGTGTGCTGGAGCCATAGCCCGATGTAACTCGGTCAGAAGGGGGCGCGCGAGGCCCATGAGCGATGGTGTCATGAAGCGGATGGGAATGATCTTCCGCGCGAAGGCCAACAAGGCCCTGGACCGGGCCGAAGACCCGCGCGAGACCCTCGACTACTCGTACCAGAAGCAGCTGGAGCTGCTCCAGAAGGTGCGCCGTGGTGTCGCCGACGTGGCGACGTCCCGCAAGCGACTGGAGCTGCAGCTCAACCAGCTCCAGGGCCAGTCCGCCAAGCTGGAGGACCAGGGCCGCAAGGCGCTCGCGCTCGGCCGGGAGGACCTCGCCCGCGAGGCGCTCTCCCGCCGAGCCGCGCTGCAGCAGCAGGTCACCGACCTGGAGACGCAGCACCAGACCCTGCAGGGCGAGGAGGAGAAGCTCACCCTCGCCTCGCAGCGGCTGCAGGCCAAGGTCGATGCCTTCCGTACGAAGAAGGAGACGATCAAGGCCACGTACACCGCCGCCCAGGCACAGACCCGGATCGCCGAGTCCTTCTCCGGCATCTCCGAGGAGATGGGTGACGTCGGTCTGGCCATCCAGCGCGCGGAGGACAAGACCGCGCAGATGCAGGCCCGGGCCGGTGCCATCGACGAGCTGATGGCGTCGGGCGCGCTGGACGACCCGTCCGGCATGGCCAAGGACGACATCGCCGCCGAGCTGGACCGGCTCTCCGGCGGTACCGACGTCGAGCTGGAACTCCAGCGGATGAAGGCCGAGCTGGCGGGCGGACCGTCGGGTGGCCAGCAGGCCATCGAGGGCGGCCAGGGCGGGCAGGGCCAGAGCGCCCCGCAGCAGGACCAGCCGCGTTTCGACAAGCAGTGACGGTCGGCGGCGGTTAGCCTCGCAGAGATCCCGCAGCACGGATCAACGCAGGGACCGCCGCCGGGATCGCCGGACCGAGGGAGACCGTCGTGATCGTACGGATCATGGGGGAGGGCCAGGTGGAGGTGGCGAACAGCCACTTCATCGAGCTCAACAAGCTGGACGACGAGCTGCTCGACGAGATGGAGAGCGGCGACGAGGAAGGCTTCCGGCGCACCCTTGCGGCCCTGCTGGACGCGGTGCGCCGCCTCGGTGCACCTCTTCCGGACGAATCCCTGGAGCCGTCCGAACTGATCCTGCCGTCCCCGGACGCGACCCTCGACGAGGTCCGCGAGATGCTCGGCGACGAGGGCCTCATCCCCGGCTGACGGCCGCCGGAAGCGGCCCGCCGAACGGCTCACCCAGCACCTCCACTCCAGCGCACCACGGACAGCGCCCCGGCCCCCGGTGGGACCGGGGCGTTACCGTTTCCTCTTGTGACCTCCCTCGACCGCGCCCCGGAAGCAGCCCCCGACGGCCGCCGCGCCGGCCGCTTCCAGTGGCACCGGACGCATCCGCTCGCGTTCGACGCCGCCCTGGCCGCGGTGTTCTTCGCGGCGACGCTGTGCGGCGCGGTGGCCGATCCGCACGGCCCGCACGGCCCCCGGTTCGGCGTCCGCGAACTGTCGGTCACCACCGTCGTGCTGGCCGGGCTCGCCTGCACCGCGCTCGTCGCCCGCCGCCGCTTGCCCCGCAGCGTCCTGGCCGTCACCGGCTCGCTCACCGTCGTCGAGATGATCGCCCGCTCCAGCGACCCCCGGGCCCCCGTCGCCTTCTCCGCCGTCCTCGCGCTCTACACCGTGGCCTCCCGTACGGACCGGCCCACCACCTGGCGCGTCGGCGCGCTGACCATGGTCGTGCTCACCGCCTCCGCGATGCTCTTCGGTGAGCGCCCCTGGTACGCCCAGCAGAACCTGGCGATCTTCGCCTGGACGGGCATGGCCGCGGCCGCGGGCGACGCCGTACGCAGCCGCCGGGCCTACATCGACGCCATCCGCGAGCGCGCCGACCGCGCCGAGCGCACCCGCGAGGAGGAGGCCCGCCGCCGGGTCGCCGAGGAGCGCATGCGCATCGCCCGCGAGCTGCACGATGTCGTCGCGCACCACATCGCCCTGGTCAACGTCCAGGCCGGCGTCGCCTCCCACGTCATGGACAACCGGCCCGACCAGGCCAAGCAGGCCCTCGCCCATGTCCGCGAGGCGTCCCGCTCCGCCCTCGACGAACTCCGCGCCACCGTCGGCCTGCTGCGCCAGTCCGACGACCCCAAGGCCCCCACCGAACCCGCCCCGGGCCTGGGCGTCCTGGACCAGCTCGTCGACGGCTTCGTCCGCGCCGGCCTCCCCGTCGTCCTCGAGATGCCGCCCGCGCCCCAGTCCCTGCCCGCCTCCGTCGACCTGACCGCCTACCGCGTGGTCCAGGAGGCGCTCACCAACGTCCACAAGCACGCCGGTGCCGGGGCCCGCGCCACCGTACGGATCATCCGCACCGAGGCCGCGCTGACGCTGACCGTCCAGGACGACGGCGGCCAGGCGGACGGCGTCCCTGCCCAGCGGGCGGACGAACCGGCGGACACCGGCGGCGGCCACGGCCTGATCGGCATGCGCGAGCGGGTCTTCGCGCTGCGCGGCACGGTCGTCACGGGCCCCCGCGCGAGCGGCGGCTTCCAGGTGCGGGTCACCCTGCCGCTGCACACCGCCCGTACGGACGGGACGACATGACGCCGGACACCGCGCCGAGCAGGGCACGGAGCCGGGAAAGCCACCACGACGGGGGAGAGACCATGACGATCAAGGTGCTGCTCGCCGACGACCAGATGCTGCTGCGCAGCGCGTTCCGGATCCTGGTCGACTCCGAGCCCGATATGCAGGTCGTGGGGGAGGCCTCCGACGGCGCCCAGGCCTATGAGCTGACCCGCACCAGCGGCGCCGATGTCGTCCTGATGGACATCCGGATGCCCGGTGTGGACGGCCTGGCCGCCACCCGCATGATCAGCCAGGACCCGGAACTCACCGACGTCAAGGTGGTCATCCTGACCACGTTCGAGGTCGACGACTACGTGGTGCAGTCGCTGCGGGCCGGCGCCAGCGGCTTCCTCGGCAAGGGCGCGGAGCCGGACGAGATGCTCAACGCGATCCGTATCGCGGCGGCCGGTGAGGCGCTGCTCTCGCCCGTCGCGACCAAGGGGCTGATCGCCAAGTTCCTTGCGCAGGGCGGCAGTTCGGACGAGGGGGGCGGTCCGGGCGGCCGCGGCGCCGAGCGGCTGGCGACGCTCACCGGCCGCGAGCGCGAGGTACTGGTCCTGGTGGCCGGCGGCCTGTCCAACGACGAGATCGCCGAGCAGCTGACGGTCAGCCCGCTCACCGTCAAGACACACGTCAACCGCGCCATGGCCAAGCTCGGCGCCCGCGACCGCGCCCAGCTGGTCGTCATCGCCTACGAATCCGGACTGGTCCGCCCCCGGGTGCAGTGAGCCGCACGCGGGCGCGGCAGGGCCCGTACGCCCACAGGTGCAGAACGGGTGGAGCCTCCCGTACTCCGAACGCGGTACGGACGGGGCCCCGAAACCGACCTGCGAGCGAGGAAAACGGCTCTGGGCATGGCGGAAGGTGTACGTGGGCCCGAGTGGGCCCCGCCGGTCTTCCGGACTTTTCTGAACAGAAGAGAGACCCCACCCATGTCCTGGCTGTCCCGACTCAGCCTCGTACAACGGGGCCTGATAGCGCTGATGTCGATCGTCGCGATCGCCTTCGGCGCCATCGCGATCCCGCAGCTCAAGCAGCAGCTCCTGCCCTCCATCGACCTTCCCATGGTGTCCGTGATCGCGCCGTATCAGGGCGCTTCACCCGATGTCGTCGAGAAGCAGGTGATCGAGCCGCTCGAGGACGGCATCCAGGCGGTCGACGGCATCAAGAGCGTCACCTCGACATCGAGCGAGGGCTCGGGCGTCGTCATGGCGCAGTTCGACTACGGCAACGACTCCAAGGCGCTGGTCGCCGATGTGCAGCAGGCGGTGAACCGTGCCCGCGCGAAGCTGCCCAAGGATGTGGACCCGCAGGTGGTCGCTGGTGGCACGGACGACCTGCCGGCCGTCGTCCTCGCCGTCTCGTCCGCCACGAAGGACCAGCAGACTCTCGCCGACCAGCTGGACCGCAGTGTCGTACCCGGCCTGAAGAACATCGACGGCGTCGGCCAGGTCAGCGTCAGCGGCGTCACGGACCGGATCGTCGCCGTCACCCCCGACGACAAGAAGCTCGCCGCCGCCGGACTCAATGCCACCGCGCTCGGCCAGGCGCTGGACGCCGGCGGTGCGTCGGTGCCGGCGGGGTCCTTCTCCGAGGACGGCAAGAGCCGGACCGTCCAGGTCGGCGCGGGCTTCACCTCCGTCAAGCAGATCAAGGACCTGACGATCGCGCCGGCGGGCGCGGGCGCGGGCGGCGCGGGAGCGGGAGCGGGGGGCGCGGGCGCCTCCGGCGGACCCGCCGCCGAGCCCGTCCGCCTCGGCGATGTCGCCACCGTCAAGGAGCAGTCGGCCACCCCGACCTCGATCACCCGCACCAACGGCAGGCCCAGCCTCGCCATCACCATGACGATGGACCAGGACGGCAGCGCCGTCGCCATCTCCGACGCGGTCCAGGACAAGCTCCCCACGATCCGTCAGGACCTGGGCAAGGGCGCCGAGGTCACCGTCGTCTCCGACCAGGGCCCGGCCGTCTCGAAGTCGATCGAGTCGCTGACCACCGAGGGCCTGCTCGGCCTGATCATGGCCGTGGTCGTGATCCTTCTCTTCCTGCTCAGCCTCCGCTCGACCCTGGTCACCGCGGTCTCCATCCCGCTCTCCGTCGTCATCACCCTCATCGTGCTGTGGACGGGTGACCTCTCCCTCAACATGCTCACCCTGGGCGCGCTGACCATCGCGATCGGCCGCGTCGTCGACGACTCCATCGTCGTCCTGGAGAACATCAAGCGGCACCTGGGCTATGGCGAGGAGCGCCGCGAGGCCATCCTCACCGCCGTCAAGGAGGTCTCCGGCGCGATCACCTCCTCCACCCTCACCACGGTCGCGGTCTTCCTCCCGATCGGCGTGGTCGGCGGCATGGTCGGCACCCTCTTCGGATCCTTCTCGATCACGGTGACGGTCGCCCTCCTGGCCTCCCTGATCGTCTCGCTCACGGTCGTCCCCGTCCTGTCGTACTGGTTCCTGCGCGCCCCCAAGATCCCGGCGGGCACCACCGCCGACGAACTGCGCCGCGCGGCCGAGGAGAAGGAGGCCCAAAGCCCCCTCCAGCGCCTCTACGTCCCGGTCCTGCGCTTCGCCACCCGCCGCCGGCTGACCAGCCTGCTCATCGCCGTCGTCATCCTCGTCGGCACCTTCGGCATGGCCCCGCTCCTGAAGACCAACCTCTTCGACCAGGGCGACCAGGACACCCTCACCGTCAAGCAGGAGCTCGCGCCCGGTACGAGCCTCGGCGCATCCGATGCCCAGGCCAAGAAGGTCGAGAAGCTGCTCGCCGGCACCGACGGCATCGAGGACTACCAGGTCACCGTCGGCTCCTCCGGCTTCATGGCGGCCTTCGGCGGCGGCAGCGGCGCCAACCAGGCCACGTACCAGGTCAAGCTCAAGAACTCCGACGACTCCGCCAAGGTCACCGACGACCTGCGGGCCGGCCTCGACAAGCTCGGCACGTCCATCGGCGACACCACCGTCACCGCGGGCGGCGGCGGCTTCGGCAACCAGGACCTGAGCGTGGTCGTCAAGGCCGGCAACGCGGACGTCCTCGATGAGGCCTCGGAGAAGGTCCGTAAGGCGGTCGCCTCCCTGGACGACGTCACCGACGTCCAGAGTGACCTCGCGCAGAGCGTGCCGCGGATCTCCGTCACGCCCAACGCCAAGGCGGCGGCGGCCGGTTACAGCCAGACCACCCTCGGCGGCCTGGTCGCCCAGGCCGTCCGCGGCACCACCACACAGAGCAAGGCCGTCCTGGACGACACCGAGCGCGATGTCGTCATCAAGACCGCCCACCCGGCCACCACCGAGGCCCAGCTGAAGAACCTCGCCGTCCCGACCCCGTCGGGCACGGTCAAGCTGGGCACCATCGCCACCGTCAAGACGGTCCCCGGCCCGGTCCAGATGACCCGGATCGACGGCGCCCGCTCGGCGACCGTCACCGCCAAGCCGACCGCCGACAACACCGGCGCGGTCAGCACCGCGCTCCAGAGCAAGATCAACGACCTGAAGCTCCCCGAGGGCGCGACCGCCAAGATCGGTGGCGTCTCCCAGGACCAGTCCGACACCTTCGGCTCCCTCGGCCTGGCGATGCTGGCCGCGATCGCCATCGTCTTCCTGCTCCTGGTGGGCACCTTCAAGTCCATCGTCCAGCCGCTGATTCTCCTCATCTCGATACCCTTCGCCGCGACCGGCGCGATCGGCCTGCTGGTCGCCACCGGCACCCCGATGGGCGTCCCGTCGATGATCGGCATGCTGATGCTGATCGGCATCGTGGTCACCAACGCCATCGTGCTGATCGACCTGATCAACCAGTACCGGGCACAGGGTTACGGCGTCGTCGAAGCCGTCATCGAGGGCGGCCGCCACCGCCTCCGCCCGATCCTGATGACCGCCCTGGCGACGATCATGGCGCTGCTCCCGATGGCCCTGTCCATCACCGGTGACGGCGGCTTCATATCCCAGCCGCTCGCAGTCGTCGTGATCGGCGGCCTGATCACCTCCACCCTCCTCACCCTCCTCCTCGTCCCGACGCTCTACGCGGTGATCGAACTCCGCAAGGAACGCCGGGCGAAGAAGAAGGCAGCGAAGCGGGCGCAGAAGTCCGGCCCGCAGGCCGAGGAGCCCGAGCGGACTCCGGAGCCGGCCGGGGTCTGATCCGGCGGCCCGACGGCACAGTGCCCCCGCAGCCGAATGTCCTGGCTGCGGGGGCGCTCCGGCATTGCGTCACGCGGTGCCCTCCGGCCAGTGGCCGCCGGGGAACGCGGAATTGTCGCCGGCCTCGCCCTTGACGACGGTCATCTGCTGGGTCTGGACGGCCAGCACGGCCGCCAGGGTGGTGACCGCAGCGATGATCAGGCCCGCGCTGACCGTCGTCTCGCCGACGATGAGCGCGGCCCCGGCCCAGGAGAAGACCACCGAGCCCAGGGCCCCGATGGCCCCGATGGCGGTGATGATGTACTGCGCCACGATGACACCCAGCGCCACATAGAACGCGCACCCCGCGACGGCGGAGGCGGTGAGGGCCGTGGACACCTTGTCGGCGAGCGTCTCGATGGACGTGGCGGCGGTGGTCTGCGACTTGACGGCGCCGCTGTAGGAGTCGGCGGCCTTGCCCTTCCACTCCCTGGTGGCCTTCAGCGCGTCGGGCGCGATCTCACCGGCCACATTGGACGCCTTCGCCCGTACCTGGTCCTGCCAGTCGGAGGCGTAGAAGAAGAAGGTGACGGGCGCCGCCACCCCCTCGAGGCACTCGCCGATCTTCTTGATCAGCCACTTCCCCATCTCCAGCAGTTTGTTCGCCGCCCAGATGATGGCGTCCTTCACGAAGCCCGGGATGAACGAGTTGGACGACATGGAGTTCGCCTTGGAGCTGACCTGGTTGAGTTTGCCCTCCAGCGTGGTCACGCCGGAGGTGAGCTTGGTGGTGGCCGCTTCGAACTGCGCCGTGCTGAATGCCATGTGCACTGCCCCCTGTGGGTGTTCGTGGCGATGGTCCTGCGTTCAGCGCGGTCGGGTCAGTACGTGCCCTCGACCGACTCCGTGGTGTCCGCCTCGTTGTTGTCGTACGCGTTCGCGTTCTTGACCAGGGCGTCGGCGATCTGCGACATCCGCTGGTTCCCCTCCCGGCACCGGTCGGCGACCTGGGCGACCGCGTCCTGGTACGCGAAGCACAGGACCTGGAAGAGCCCGGCCTGGAGATGGGAGAGGTTCAGGCCTTCCACGGAACCGGCGATACCGCTCAGCTCCTCCGCGTTGCGATCCCAGACCCGGGACTCCTTGCGCAGTGCATCAGTGATGACATCCGTATCGGCCATGACGGTGCTCTCCTGTCCTGTGACGGCGATTCCGACGGCGGCTCACGGGTTCCCGTACCGCTCCGGGTTCTTGAGAATGGCCATGGCCTCGTCGTACAGGCCGTCGAGCACCACCTTCGGACCGGCCGCCGACTCGGCCTCGGCGAGCGCGGCGGCGAGCCGGCCCCGCGCCTCCGCGAGCGCCGCGTCGAGGGCGCTGCCCAGGCTCACGGAGGACTCGCCCGCGGCCCAGGAGCCGTCCACCTCGCAGGACACCAGCGCGCCCTGCTGCACCGTCACCGTGACCCGGCCCCGCGCGCCGGAGCCCGTTCCGGTGACGGGCTCTCCCGAGGTGGGCGAATCCGCGGCGGCCTGGGCGGCGTCCAGGGCCGAGAGCATGTCCTCGGTGACCTCGTCGATGGGGCGCGGGATGACGTGACCGACGTCGCGCTCCGCGGCCGGCGGCTGCGGGCCGGCCCCGGCCCCGGCCCCGGATCCGGCCGCGCCGTTGGCGCCGGGGGCGTCGTCGAACAGACCACGCCGGGCGGCCTGTTCCATGGCGAGCGACCACGCCGCCATGCGCTGCTCCATCGCCGCACCGCACGCCTCGACCACCGCGGACCCGAACGCCGCCCCCGCGCTGCGCCGCTGCCAGTCGGTGGCCACCTGGAAGCGCGCCGGGAGCCCGTCGGCCCCCAGCGTGACCCGTACCGCACCCCGGGCGTCCGCACCTTCGGCCTCCGGGGGAACGCTCTCCTCGATTTCGCGCATCGTGCGCTGGACGGCGGCGGCCTGTTGTTGGAACTGTTCAAGCTCCCGTTGGAAGCTGTCGGACACGAGTCCCCCTGTGGGTAGGTCGGCAACCTGTCACCCCGCGACGCTATTGAGGGGGCCGAGTACCGTCAATGGTGCGTAAGGAAAAGTCAATGACCGGACAAATTAGGGGAGTTGTGGCGCGTGGCTGAACGCGAAGAGAAGAAGGTCCTGCCCTTCACCTGGGCCGCCATCGCCCTCGTGGTGTTCGGGGGCTCCTTGTACGCGAGCCTGTCGGGTCTCTATGGAAGGACAACAAAAACCTCCGCGCTCCACACCCCGGTGCTGGTCACGGCCCTTCTCCTTGCCGCCGCCCTGATCATCGCGGTTGCCCTCCCGCGCACCTCCCGCCGGGCGCGCTGGTGTCTGGCCCTGGTCACGGCCGTGGGATCGGGCCTCGTCCTGATGCTGGCGCTGACCGGCCCGGGTGCGGAACTGATTCCGCTGCTGCTGGGGGCGGCGGCGATGGACGGCGTCGCCATCCATCTGATGCGGACCGGCCCTGCCGGTCGTGGGGTGCGGTGACCGCCTCAGCCTGAGAGGGGCGATGAACGCCGTCCGGGCGGGGAGAGTCGCCGGTGGTCGCGGCACGGCTGCCCTGCGCCGCCCTCGCCGGGCGTTGTCAGTGGCCCGTGCTACGACTTGATAGCAGATCAACTCACGTACGGAAACGGCTACTTGATGACAACAATGGCCATGCCCGACCCGAAAATCGCCGCCCTGCTGCGCGACATGGCCGCTCAGGCGGCCGCCGCGGCACCGCCCGGCTGGCAGGACGCACGCCTGCGCTGCACCACCGAAAGGAAGAAGCCGGACCTCAGCGTCCTGTCGTACGGCATGCCGGACGGTCAGCGGCGTCGCGGCGCACTCGACCTGTCCGGCAGCGCCGGCCGACTGCGCGAGCTGACCGGCACCTTCCTGGAAAAGCTGACCGTCGCGCTGACGGCCGACCCGTCGGGCCGCTTCGAGGCGACCGTGGGGGAGACGGAGCTGAGCGGGCCCACCCTGTACGAACGCGAACTGGACGGCAGCCTCACGCCGCCCGACCGGGGCGACGAGCAGGACGGCCCGCCTTCCTCCGCCACGCCTGCCGGCGACCCCGACGAAGCCGTCCGCCTCTTGCGCAGATACCTGCGCCTCCGGGCGGAGATCATCGGCCACGAGGAGGAACTCCCGCCCCCGGCCGACCCCTCGGACCTGGCCGCCCTGGAGGAGGAGATCGGCGTCGCCCTGCCCGCGGACCTCCGCGCGCTGTACGGCATCTGCGACGGCGACCGCCCCTTGGAGACCGGCCTGCTGAACCGCTGGCCCTGGTTCGGCGCCGATCAAGTCGCCAACGTGCATGCCCACTGGGAGGAGTGGGCCGAGCGCGAGTGGGAGGACGAGCCCCACATGCGGCCCGTTTTCGACGCGAACCCGCCTGGCGCCGTACGACGCTCCCTCAACCGCCCCGGCTGGATCCCCTTCGCGCACAGCACTGGCGGCGACCACCTCGCCGTCGATATGGACCCCGGCCCCGCGGGCCGCCCCGGCCAGGTCATCCGCACCGGCGTCAGCCACGCCCAGGGTCCGCACTACGTCGCCGACTCGATCACCACCTTCCTGCGCCGGCTCGTCGAGGCGCTGGAACGCGGCGACCACACCTACGAACCCGGTGACCTGAGGTACGAGGCCGACCTGCCCGACCGGCACGAAGCCGAAGAGGCCCGCGAGTGGAACGTCACCGGCTCCCCCTCCCTTTCCCCGGGTGCACATCCGTTGGTCCAGCGGCTCAGGGCCACCCACACCAACGACCTCGCCTTCGTCCGCCAGGCCCCGAGCCTCAACACCCTGGACCTGACCTGCGGCACCTCCCTGGACCTGACCCCTCTGCGGGACGTCCCGCTTGAATCCGTGGTCCTCAACCTCCCGTCGATCGACCTCACTCCCCTCACCCTCCGCTCGGACCTCCGCGCCCTGACCCTGACCGCCAGGACCCCGGTCGATCTGGCCCCCCTTCGCGGCCTCCCGCACCTGTGGGCCCTGGACATCTCCCGCGCCCCCGTGGACTCCATCGAGGTCATCGCCGACCTGGACAACCTGTGCTACCTCGCCCTCCGCCACGACCAGTGGAAAGAGTTGTGGCGCCGCACGGACCGCCTCCCCGTACTCGCCGCCGTGCGCCTGCACGCCGTGGCGCCAGCGGGCAGCTATCGGTTGATGTGCCGATACGGTTCCCCGCCCCAGTACTACTCCGGAGCGTTCACGTCCCGGCCGTAACCGCACCGCCCGGCGATATCGAGCACCACACCGCACCGAAAGAGAAGTCATCAGCCATGGGACGCAAACAGCCCACTGACACAACCGAAGTACTCAGAACCATGGCCGCGCACGTCCTCAAGTCGGCCCCGGAGGAGTGGGTGCGCGGTCGGGTGCGGGCATCGAGGGCGAAGGATTCCCCCCAGTGCCGGGCGGAGTACGAGCTGCGCGACGGCGAGACGCTTTCCCTGGCCGAGCACGCCCAGCACGCCCAGCGCGCCCTGGGAAAGCCTGCCGGGACGTTGCTGCGCCATCTGTCCCTGGTGGAGCTGTCCGTCGAGCCGTCCGGCCGGTTCGAGGCCTTCACCAGTGAGGCAGTCGACCGGTCCGCAGACGGCCAGGACCGTCTGCGGTACGTCCTCAAGCCCGGAACCCCGCTGCCCGATACGGGCGACGAGCAGGACGGCCCCGCGGACCCGACCCCCGCGGGCGATCCGGACGAAGCCGTCCGGCTGTTCCGCGACTTCTTCCACCGAAGCGCGGAGATCCTGGGGTACGGCCCTGAGCCCGGGACCGAGTTCTCCTTCGAGACCGACGCCGGCCTGGCCGCCCCTCTGGACGCGGCGCAGCGGGAGGAGCAGACGGCCGCCGCGGACGTGACGCTCCCCGCCGACCTGCTGGCCCTGTACGCCCTGGCGGATGGCGATGACGGTGATTACTACACGGGCATCTTCGCTGGATACATGTGGTTCGACCTTGCCTACACGCTGAGTGGGACCCACTACCGGAGCGAGGGTGACTGGACCGACGGCGATCCGCTTTCCCCAGTCCTGGAAGCCTCCCCACCGGAGACCGTGCGACGGTCGCCGAACCGCCGGGGCTGGATCCCGTTCGCAGGCAGCGAGAAGAGCGACTGCCTCGCGGTCGACATGGATCCGGGCCCCAACGGCCGCCCTGGGCAGGTGATTCGCCTGGGCGGCGACGACCCATGCGTATACATCGCAGACTCCGTCACGACGTTTGTGCGCCGCCAGGTGGCGGCGCTCGACCGCGGCGACTATTTCGTCCATGGCGACGAACACCTGGACGTCGATGCCGGATTCCGCGAAGCGCCAGCGCCCGGGGATACGGCATGGTGGCGCGTCGAGGACGGCTCCCTGCGGGACATGCCACGCGACGTCCAGTGCGTCACGGCCTGGGAGGCCGCCAGCGGCACCGATCTGGAGCCGCTGCGCGGGGCGCCGCTGCTGCGCGAGGTGAACTGGCACGGTCAAGGCTCCCTGGACCTGGCCCCCCTCCGCGACACTCCCCTGGAGTCGCTCCGCCTGACCCTGGAATCGGTCGACCTGACCCCACTGACCGGACACCCCACGCTCCGCGTCGTGGAGCTCGGCACGGAGCGGCCGGTGGATCTCGGCGCACTGCGGACCCTCCCGCGATTGCAGGGTCTCGATCTCTCCCGGGCCGTCGTCAGCGGCACAGAGGTGATCGCTGAGCTGGACGGACTGCTGTTTCTCTGCCTGAGCTACGAGCAGTGGCGGGAACTCGGCGAACAGATCGGCGCACTCTCCTCACTCGCCGCGGTCGGCCTGGGCGGCACCCCCTCACCGAGCGAGATCCACACATGGACAACCCTCTTCGCGGCCGATCCCGCACGGGGCGGCCACCAGCTCTACACCGGCCGATGAGCAACGACCGCGGAGAACGCCGCGGGGAAGCCGGCCACCTCTCACGTCCCGGCCGCACCCGCCGCGGGCTCCAGCCGCAGCATCGCCGCCTCGTCCGCACTGCCGGGCGGGGCCTGGTAGACGACGAATCGCTGCCCGCCCGTCCGGGCCAGCTTCATGACCTCGTACGTGAGCGTCATCGCGCCGACCTTCGGGTGCGCGAAATTCTTGGTGCCGCCGCCGCGCTCCTTCACGTCGTACCGGTCCCACAGCCGCGCGAAGTCCGTGGATTTCAGCAGGAGTTCCCCCACCAGGGCGGCCATCTGGGGAGAGTCCGGATCGGCGCCGCCGATCGCACGCAGATGCGCCACCGACTTGGCGACGGTCTCCTCCCAGGGCTGGTAGAGCCGGCGCCCCATCGGGTGCAGGAACAGATACCGCGTGACATTGCGCTGCTCCGGCGGCCAGTCCCACAGACCGGGCAGCAGGCGCCGTCCCGGCGGGTTGGCGGCCAGCATGTAGCTGTGCGGGCTGACGACGTACGCGGGCAGCGGGCGCACCGCCTCCAGCATGCGCAGAACCGATGCGCGCACCGTGTGCTCGGCGGTGGGGCACGGCTCCGTGAAGCGCCCCGAGGCGAGTTCGGCGAGGTCGTGCAGCCGCTCGTGGGCGTCTCCGCTCAGGCGCAGGGCACGGCCGAGAGCGTCGATCACCGCCGCCGACGGGTTGGTCTCGCGCCCGCGCTCAAGCCGCGTGTAATAGTCCACGCTCACGCCTGCCAGCGTCGCCAACTCCTCGCGGCGCAGACCCGGCGTGCGACGGATCCCGGTGCCCGCGGGCAGCCCCGCTTCCTCGGGGGTGATCCGCGCCCGTCGCGCCCGTAGGTATCTGCCCAGTTCCGTGCCGTCTGCCATCCGTTCATTGTCCCCGGTGGCCGCCGTCGTTGGGGGGCCGTGTCAGGGCCAGGAACGCGGCACCCCGGAGCACTGCGCCCTGCCACCGCGCGGTGCGGCCGGACAGACTGGTCACGTTGCGGGCGGCCCGGCCGCCGCGGTCCCAGGGGGCGCAGGACGCCGGACCGCGGACGCGGTGGACGGTGCCGCCCGCTCAGCGCCCCGCGGCGGCTCTTCCCTCGAAACGCAGGAGGTCCTCGTTCATGTCGTCCCCCACTGCCGCACGGCAGCGAAGGCCCGCACCCCCCATGGCACACCACCAGGTGCCGTCCGCTCCGTCCGCCTCCGTCGCGCTGATCGTCTCCCTGCTCGGCTTCGCCGTCATCACCATCGATGTCTCCGCCGTCAACATCGCGCTGCCCGCCATACGTACGTCCCTCCACAGCGGTATGGCCGGGCTGCAGTGGGTCGTCGACGCCTACACGCTGATGTTCGCCGCGCTGATGCTCTCCGCCGGGGCCCTCGCCGACCGGGCCGGTGCGCGGCGCGCCTACGCGTGGGGAGTCGCCCTGTTCACCCTCGCCTCCCTCGGCTGCGCCCTCGCCCCCGGCATCGGCCCGCTCATCGCGGCGCGCGTCGTGCAGGGCGGCGCGGCGGCGGTCGTCATGCCCGCCTCGCTCGCGCTGATCCGGCAGGCGTACGACGACCCGCGCCGCCGTGCCCGCGCCATCGCGCTGTGGACGGTGGGCGGCTCCGTCGCCCTGGCGGCCGGGCCGGTGCTCGGCGGCGTCCTCACACAGGAGGCGGGCTGGCGCACCGTCTTCCTCCTGAACCTCCCGATCGGCGCCGCGATCCTGGCACTCCTCACGCGCACCGCCGCCTCCCCGCGCCGCCCCGCCCCCCTCGACCTGGCGGGACAGGCCACCGCCGTCCTCGCCCTCGCCGGCCTCGCGTACGGAGTGATCGAGGGCGGACACACGGGCTGGACCTCCGCACCGGTCGTCGCCGCGTTCTCCGTCGCGGTCGCCGCCGCCTTCGCCTTTTACGCCACCGAGAAGCGGCACCGCGCGCCGATGGTCCCGCTCGGCATGCTGCGACAGCGCCAGGTTGCCGTACCCCTCATGGTGGGTTTCGCCATGAACGTCGGCTTCTACGGTGTCGTCTTTCTCCTCGGCCTCTACTACCAGCAGCTGCGCGGCATGACGGGCACGGCGGCGGGGCTGATGTTCGTCCCCCTGGCGGCCATCACCACACTGATGAACGTCGTCTCCCCGCGCCTGGCGGAACGGGTGGGCCGCCGCACGGTCATCGTGGCCGGCCAGGTGGTCATGGCCCTGGCGATGTTCGCCCTGCTCCCGCTCACGGCCCACACCCCGCTCTGGCTGGTCCTGATCCTCCTGATCCCCACCGGCATGGGCGGCGCGCTGGCCGTCCCCGCGCTCACCGCCCTGCTCATGGACGCCGTCCCCGGCCACCGCATCGGCACCGCCTCCGGCCTGCTCAACGCCCTCCGCCAGACGGGCGGCGCCCTGGCCGTCGCCCTGTTCGGCGTGCTCCTCGCGGGCGGCGGCGCGGGCGGGGACGCGGAGGGCTTCTCCCTCCCCGGCATGCGCGAAAGCCTCCTCGCGGCGGGCCTCACCCTCTGCGCGACGACGGCGCTGGCCGCCTGGCTCCTTCCGCGGGACCGGGGCCGGGGCCAGTAGGGCTTCAGGGCTTTGTCAGCCGGTCTCGTCGCACTTGGTGTTCCGTAGTTCGCCGACTGTGCCTGCTGTGCTGCCTGTATGGAGCGCGGCGAGTTCCCCCAGGACCCGGGCCGCCGGCGCCGGGGCGGTCAGCCACTTCAGGTGGCTGCCCTCGAGAGTGCGGACGTCGTACGGATTGTCCGGCGTCAGCGCGTTGCCCTCGCGGATCAGCCGGTCCTGTAGGGCGAGCGGCAGGCTCGTGTCGGCGGCCAGACGGACGTAGGTCTTCGGGATGCGGCCCCAGGTCGCGGCCTGCGCCCGGTCGGTGGAGGTGCCGGCGTCCAGGTTCTCGTCGGGCTGGAAGGTGTTCAGGAAGGTCAGGAACTCCTCGTTGGTGCCGTCGGCGAGGAAGGCCGCCTTGAACGCCGCGAGCGCGTCCGGATCCGCGGTGCGGAAGTTGACACGGAGCAGGCCGAGTTCGGCCGGGCTCCCGGCCATCGCCAGCGCCAGCGAAGCGGCGTCGACCGTGGCCATCTCCGGCTCGGCGTAGTAGTCGCTGACGTCGAGATCGACCGGGCACCAGGCCGAGACATAGACGATGCGGTCGATCAGGTCCGGCCGTGCGTTGGCCGCGGCCGTGGCCGTGATGCCGCCGCGACTGTGGGAGACAAGGATCACGGGGCCGTTCCGCTTGGCCCGCTCCAGGGTCCTGATCAGGTGCGCGGCGTTGTCGGCGAGCGTGACGCCCTTGATCGCGCCCGGCGCGGTGGCGAGCCCTTCGAGATCCTGCGGCGCCTGGTAGGCGCGCGTGTAGGTCGCCCCGAATCCGTGGCCGGGCAGGTCGACGGCGACCGAACGATGTCCCAGGAGGCCGAGTTCGGCCTGGAGCGGCGCGAAGGAGAAGGAGTTCGCGAAGGCTCCGTGAACCAGTACGAACGTCGGTTGCATCTGTCTGCTCACTCTCTGACGCCCGCGGCGTCGGCCGCCCCTCCCGGCGGTCGGCCGGGATGGGCTGAACTGGGGTTTCGCCTGTCGCCTCAGCCCTTGAGGGCGGCGATGAACGCCGCCCAGGCGGGGTCGGGGATGGCGAGCGCCGGGCCGTGGGGGTTCTTGCTGTCGCGTACGGGGACGATGCCGGGGAAGTCGTCGGCGATCTCGACGCAGGCGCCCCCGTTGGCGTTGCTGCAGCTGCTCTTACGCCGGCGGGCATTGCTCAGTTCGGGGGTGTGACGCATGGCTCGTAGTCCTCCCTCGCTTTCCGGATCAGTTCCGCCGACTCGGCCAGCGAGAGAGCGTTGGCACGCACCACCTCGTACTGTCGCCGCCACCGCTTCGCCGCCTCCCGCCCCTCGTACAGATGGGAGGCCTCGATGCCTTCTTCGGAGGCGATCGTCGAGCCGGCGGGGAGTGCCGGCAGGATCAAAGTGCCGTTCATGAGCCAGTACGGACCAGCGCTGAATGGCATCACCTGAACCCTCCTGTCCGGAGTATCCACTTGCTCGAGCAGGGAAGCGAGTTGTTTGTCCATGCACTCCTTGCTGCCAACCGGCCGCCGGAGAGCGGCTTCGCCGAGCCGCCGCCCGTCATCGGCGGCCCGCGCCACCGCCACGTACCGGTGCCCCCGCGCCCGCGCCGTAAGCCCGAAGTCCCGCTGTCCGGCGACGCGTCCGAGCCGATCCGGCCGTACGCCCTCACCCCGGAGGAACTCCGGCAGCGCCGGCAGCGCCGGCGCGCGAAGGCGGCCGCGTGATGACGCACGACATGACGGACGGCATGACGCACGACCGGGCGTACGACGGCGAGGGCGCGCCGCTCCGCCTCCTGCCGTGGACGACGCCGGAGGGGGAGCCGTGCTACCTGAGTACGGACGACCCGGACAGCCGGCTGTCCGTGCTCGCGGACGACATCGAGGAGAGACGCTCGCCGGGGCGGCGGGCCCGCTCGAGGAGACCGCGTCGCTGCCTGCCCTCCCGGCGGCGGATTTCCGGGGGCTGTGCCGCATGATCGCCGCCCTTCACAAGGCGCTGCGGGACGTCTTACGGATCGCCCTCAGCCGCGGCGCCCGGCTGCCCGAGCCCTGCGACCACGGTGAGACCGAGGAGCGGGCGACGGCAAGACCTGCTGCCGGGCCTGCCGTCGGCAGATCTGCCTCTAGGAAGCATCCCGTTCGCCGGATCCGCCGCGGCAACGCCGACTTCCTCTAGGCCGACGCCCGTGCCCACACCGGCTCGGAGACCGCGATCGCGTGGTGGACCACGACGAGCCGGCCGCCGGGCCTGGGCGGCGGCAGTTCGCCGGGGTCGCCGTACAGCAGCAGCCGCACGGCGGCCCAGGGCATGTTCACCCCGGCCAGGGCCGTCTGATAGAGGCCCGCGGAGGCCCTGGCGTTCGCTTCGAGCAGCACAGGTCGCCCCTTCCAGTGGCGGAACTGGACGTTGGACAGGTACGCGAGGGGGAGGTGGCCGACGACCCGCCGCGCGAGCTCCGTCAGCTCCGGGGCGTCCAGCAGCGTCCGGACCTTGCCCTCCTTGGCCCGGGGGACCGCGGTCACCAGGGTGCCCGCCGGATCCGACAGGCAGTCGACGCTGATCTCCGGCGGGTCCAGGTACGGCATCACGATGAACCCACGGACGGGCTCGCCCCGCTCCTTGGCACGCCGCAGCGCTTCCGCGGCCTCGGCGACCGACACCCGGGGCTGCGGGGGCAGTTCGAGGTCCGTGAGCTCCTGCGGAGCGTCGTCCAGGACGCGGAAGCCGTTGGCGGAGTACTCGCCCGCCGGTTTGAGGCACAGGGGGCCGCAGGTGTCCGCCATCTCCTCGACCGCGCTCCGCAGCCCGTCGGCGTCGGTGATCACCCGCCAGGGGGCGAGTGGAACGCATGCGTCCGCGGCGGCCGCGTACATGCGGCTCTTGCTGGTCACGAGGCGCGCCGTCGCGGCGGGCGAGCACATGACCTCGGTGCCGATCCGTGCGAACGCCGCCGCGCGGTCCGCGAACGCCGCGAGGCGCGCGGACGGCATGACCACATCGATGCCGTGCCGCCGGCAGAAGTCGATCGCGAAGCCGAAGAACTCGTCGTCGGCCGCCGGCTCGATTCCGGCCACGTCACAGGCCCGGAGCGCCGGTGCCGCGCGGTGGGTATGGGTGCCGAAGATGCGGACGTCGGCGTGGTCCGGGTTCTCCCGCAGCAACGGGAGAAGGTGCATCCTGTCGGGCCAGATCCCGTTGAACCAGATGCGTACCTCCACGTCGCACCTCACATCCGACGCAGTCCGACGCAGCATCCGACGCCCTGGGACCGTCCGGAACGGACTGCGGGCGTCCTGACCACAGGGTCCGGACTACGGGCGTCATGATCAGCGTGACACACATCCGGGGCCCGCACCGTTCGGTGCGGGCCCCGGCCCAGCTGTCTTCTCCGGCGTGCCTACGGCAACTACGGCAGCGCCAGCATCCGCTCCAGCGCCAGCTTCGCGAAGCTCTCGGTCTCCCTGTCGACCTCGATGCGGTTGACCACCTTGCCGGCCGCCAGCGACTCCAGGGTCCACACCAGGTGGGGGAGGTCGATGCGGTTCATGGTCGAGCAGAAGCAGACCGTCTTGTCGAGGAAGACGATCTCCTTGTCCTCGGCGGCGAAGCGGTTGGCCAGGCGGCGGACCAGGTTCAGTTCCGTACCGATGGCCCACTTGGAGCCGCGGGGGGCGGCCTCCAGCGCCTTGATGATGTATTCCGTGGAGCCGACGTAGTCCGCCGCGGCCACGACCTCGTGCTTGCACTCGGGGTGGACCAGGACGTTCACGCCGGGGATGCGGGCGCGGACGTCATTGACCGAGTCGAGGGAGAAGCGGCCGTGGACGGAGCAGTGGCCGCGCCACAGGATCATCTTGGCGTCCCGCAGCTGCTCGGCGGTCAGGCCGCCGTTCGGCTTGTGCGGGTTGTAGAGCACGCAGTCGTCGAGCGACATGCCCATGTCGCGGACGGCGGTGTTGCGGCCCAGGTGCTGGTCGGGCAGGAACAGCACCTTCTCGCCCTGCTCGAAGGCCCAGTCCAGGGCCCGCTTGGCGTTGGAGGAGGTGCAGATGGTGCCGCCGTGCTTGCCGGTGAAGGCCTTGATGTCGGCGGAGGAGTTCATGTACGAGACGGGGACCACCTGGTCGGCCACCCCCGCCTCCGTCAGCACGTCCCAGCACTCGGCGACCTGCTCCGCCGTCGCCATGTCGGCCATCGAACAGCCCGCGGCCAGGTCGGGAAGGATGACCTGCTGGTCGTCGCCGGTGAGGATGTCCGCCGACTCGGCCATGAAGTGGACGCCGCAGAAGACGATGTACTCCGCGTCCGGCCGGGCGGCCGCGTCCCGCGCGAGCTTGAAGGAGTCGCCGGTCACATCGGCGAACTCGATCACCTCGTCGCGCTGGTAGTGGTGCCCGAGGACGAAGACCTTGTCGCCGAGCTTTTCCTTGGCGGCGCGGGCGCGCGCGACGAGGTCGGGGTCGGACGGCGCCGGCAGGTCGCCGGGGCACTCGACGCCGCGCTCGCTCTTCGGGTCGGCCTCGCGGCCGAGGAGGAGCAGGGCCAGCGGCGTCGGCTGGACGTCCAGGGGCTGGGCGGTGGTCACGACACGCACCCTCTCTTCTCTGCAGACAGCTCTTAGGCAGGCGCCTTCCTCGGGCATCCTGCCTTTTCGTCTATTTGACGCTATCTATCATAACTGCTTCACGTCAGTTTGACGATGGCCATTGTGTCGATGTGACGTATCCGCCTTCCCCTTGCACTTCACGGCCCCGCCCCCTTCCCGTTCCGGCCCCGTCCCCTTTCCCGCCCCTCCGTGTGACCAGGCAGCCACCTGCGCCCGCCCGGTCATGTGCGAGCATGAAGAAAGAAGGTCAAGGACAAGTTGCGCGCTGCCGGAATAGATCCGGGGGCCCTTCGGTTGCAGCCGAGGGCAAGCGGTCCGTACAACCCGGGAGAGATGTAGATGAGCGTTCAGGACGAGCAGACCACCGTCAGCGACGGCATCATCCTGTCCGACGCGGCCGCGTCGAAGGTCAAGACCCTGCTGGAGCAGGAAGGCCGGGACGACCTCGCGCTGCGGGTGGCGGTCCAGCCCGGCGGCTGCTCCGGACTGCGCTACCAGCTCTTCTTCGACGAGCGCTCGCTCGACGGCGATGTGGTCAAGGACTTCGACGGCGTCAAGGTCGTCACCGACCGGATGAGCGCCCCCTACCTGGGCGGCGCCTCGATCGACTTCGTCGACACCATCGAGAAGCAGGGCTTCACGATCGACAACCCGAACGCCTCGGGCTCCTGCGCCTGCGGCGACTCCTTCAGCTAAGAAGGCCTGCGGCCTTCAGTCACGAAGGCCGCAGGGTAAGAACGGCGAAGGGCGGCGCCCCCCCCGGAAGGGGGAGCGCCGCCCTTGTCGTGCTGCTTCCGCTGTCGTGCTGCTGCCCGCGTCCCGCGCTAGTGCTTCGGGACCGACTTGCCGGTCGAGGCATCGATCACCTTGCGGCCGTCCAGCGGCTTGTCCAGCGTCACCGACCGGGTGAACTCCTTGGCGATCTTCACACAGACCTGGTGCGGCTTCTTGTCCTTGCCGACGACCTGCGTCTTGACGGTCGTGCCCGACTCCTCGGCGCTCACCGTGTAGGTACTGCACACGCCGCCCCAGAAGTGCAGCGTCAGCTTCTTGCCGCCGTCGGCCACGGCGTACGACTCCAGCGCCATGGCGCCGGGCTTGCCGGACGGCTTCTGCGGCGGCCCGCCGGGGGTCTGCGAGGGGCGGTCGGGGGTGTGCGCCAGGTACTTCGGGTTCACGGCGGGGTGCGCGACCGTCGACGTCGCGTCCGGGCCGTCCTCCGCGCCGGGCTGCCGCACCGTGTAGAGCCACGACGGGACCAGCGCCTGCCCGCCGTCCACGTACTGCACCGCGAGCCCGAAGACCGCGCCGGTCACCTCGGTCGGCTTCTGGCCCTTGGTCGGCGAGGGCTCGCAGGGCGCGATCGGGGTGCCGCCCTTCTTGCCCGGGGGCGTCGAGGGGCAGGCGGCCGGCTTGCGCCCGTCGCCCGAATTCAGCCGGTCCAGGGTCTTGTCGGCGCTCAGTACGGGATAGTCGGCGCCCTTGACCGGATGCGCCAACTGGCCGCTGCCGCCGACCACTTGACCGTCCGAGCCGACCTGCAGATCGCTCTGCCAGCCGTACGTCGGCAGCCCGCCGAGCACCGGGTCGGCGGTCACGATCCGCACCGCACCGGACAGCCCGCTCGCATCGAGCCGGGCGTTCTCCTGGCCGAGCGCCTTCAGCGCCGGCCGCACGGCCTTCTTGGCCCGCTCCGCCGACACCGCGCCCTTGCCGCTGCCGTCGTCCTCGGTGGACGCGTCCCCGCCACCGCGGTACGAGGGGCAGCCCGGCCTGCTGGACGCGGTGCCGGCGTCGCCCTTCGGCGAGGCGGGCAGCGCACAGTTCGTGCCGCCGGGGGTGCCGTACTGCGAGTACGTCCACGACCCCGACCCGGTCTTGTTGACCTGGAGCACGGGGCTCCGCGCGTCCCGCGTCAGCCCGCCGACCTTCCAGGCGGTGCCCTCCGACCGCACCTTTCCGGTCACATCCAGCGCCTTCGCCAGCCGTTCCACGGCCGCCTTGCCGATCTGCCCCTTCGGGCGGTACACCGGCGCCGAGCCCGGGCCGGCGGGCAGCTGCTTCACCGCCTTGTAGTGCGCACCCTGCGGATTGGGCTCACCCGCCGCGATCCCGCCGCCGGTGTAGCCGTCGAGGGCCAGCGGCGGCGGATCGCCCTTGGCCGCGGCCCCCGCAGGGGTGTCCCCGCCGCCGGACGCGGACGAGGCCCAGTACGCCGCGCCGCCCCCGGCGAGCAGTACCGCGGCGGCCATCGAGGCGATCACGAACCGGCTCGGCCGCCTGCGCGCCACGGGCTCCGGGCTCTCGGGGGTCGCCCCGGTGTCCTCGGTGTCCTCGGTGTTCACCGCATCGCTCCTTCAGCTCCGCCGAACATCTGACGTGCCATCCTCCAGGAAGCCGTAAGGCCGCTTCCAGGAGGTCTGGACGCAGATGGGACGGAGCCGGGGCGCGCGCGGTTCCCTCCGCGGTACTCAGTCGCCGTACTCGGACATCCCGTCGACGAGTTCGGCCGACTTCGCCGGGACCTTGACCCCGTGGAGATCGGAGGCCTTGCCCGGAGCGGGTGCGCCGGACCGCCCGGCCCGGAAGCGCGGTGCCATCCGCGCGCAGTCGCCGCGCAGCTGATCGAGTGACTCCGGATCCGCCGCGGCGGACCGGGAGGGGGGCGCGGGGGGTGTGACGGCTTTCACAGGCTTGGTCATAGGGGCACGGTACGCAGCCGCCTAACGCGAAGAAAGACCTACTATTGGGTAGTTTCAGTATGTCCAATCGTCCGGGATGACCGGGTGGCACAGCGCTACGCCCGGTAGCGTTGTCCTACGTCCGCCCGTCCCTCCGCCCTCCGCAGGAGCAGACCCGCCGTGCGTATTGCAGTCTCCGGCTCCATCGCCACCGACCATCTGATGACCTTCCCCGGCCGCTTCGCCGACCAGTTGGTCGCCGACCAGCTGCATACGGTCTCCCTCTCCTTCCTCGTCGACCAGCTCGACGTCCGCCGGGGCGGCGTCGCCCCCAACATCTGCTTCGGCATGGGCCAGCTCGGCATCCAGCCGATCCTGGTCGGTGCCGCGGGCAACGACTTCGACGAGTACCGCGCCTGGCTCGACCGCCACGGCGTCGACACCCGCTCCGTCCGCATCTCCGAGGTCCTGCACACCGCCCGCTTCGTGTGCACGACCGACGCCGACCACAACCAGATCGGCTCCTTCTACACCGGCGCCATGAGCGAGGCCCGGCTGATCGAGCTCCAGCACGTGGCAGAGCGGGTCGGCGGGCTGGACCTCGTCCTGATCGGCGCGGACGACCCCGAGGCGATGATCCGGCACACCGAGGAGTGCCGCAGCCGCAAGATCCCCTTCGCCGCCGACTTCTCCCAGCAGATCGCCCGCATGGACGGCGACGGCATCCGCACCCTGATGGAGGGCGCGGCCTACCTCTTCTCCAACGAGTACGAGAAGGGCCTGATCGAGTCGAAGACCGGCTGGACCGACGAGGAGATCCTGGCCAAGGTCGGCACCCGCGTCACCACCCTCGGCTCCAACGGCGTCCGGATCGAGCGGGTAGGCGAGCCGGCCATCGAGGTCGGCGTCCCGGAGGAGAAGGCCAAGGCCGACCCCACCGGCGTCGGCGACGCCTTCCGCGCCGGCTTCCTGTCCGGCCTGGCCTGGGGCGTCGGCCTCGAGCGCGCCGCGCAGATCGGCTGCATGCTGGCGACGCTGGTCATCGAGACCGTCGGCACCCAGGAGTACGAGCTGCACCGCAGCCACTTCATGGACCGCTTCACCAAGGCATACGGCCACGAGGCCGCCGCCGAGGTCCGGACGTATCTCGCCTGAGCACCTGAGCAGACGTCACACGGAGCGGCGGACCACATAGGCGACACCCCGGTCCGCCGCCTCCTGTCCCACGTACTCCTGCTTCTGCGTCCAGCACCACGCCGGAATGTCCACGGCCGAGACCTCGTCGTCCGACAGGACGGTGACGGTGCCGCCCACCCGTACCCGGCCGATGGCCCTGCCCAGTTCGATGACCGGAACCGGGCAGCGCTTGCCGAGCGCATCGACCACCAGCCCGGCCTCCTCCGTCACGGATTCCTCCGCGGCAGCGGGCGCCGGCCGCTCCGTCGGCACCCCCAGCCGCTCCCGCACCTCTCGCACCGTCCCCGGCAGCACCTCCAGGAACCGCTCCACCTCCGCCTCGGGCGTGCCGTACGGGAGCGACACCCGGACATTCCCCTCGGACAGCACACCCATCGCGCGCAGCACATGGCTCGGCGTCAGAGTGCTGGACGTACAGGACGATCCGGACGAGACCGAGAAGCCCGCGCGGTCGAGCTCCTGGAGCAGGATCTCGCCGTCGACGTAGAGGCACGAGAACGTGACGAGATGGGGGAGACGGTGGGCCGGGTCGCCGACCACCTCCACATCGGGGACCTGCTCCGGCACCCGGCGGCGGATCCGGTCCACCAGCTCCCGCAGCCGCCCCGCTTCGTCCCGTTCCGCGCCGGCCTCGGCGCGCAGCGCCCGCAGTGCCGCGGCGGCCGCGACGATCGCCGGGAGGTTGCCGAACCCGGGCACGCGGCCCGACTCCCGTTCGTCCAGGGGGCCCTGGGGCGCGAAGCGGGTGCCCTTACGGACGGCGAGCAGACCGACGCCGGGCGGGCCGCCCCACTTGTGGGCGCTCGCCGTCATCAGCGACCAGGCACCGGGCACCGGCCCCCAGGCCAGCGACTGCGCCGCGTCCACCAGGAGGGGCACCCCCGCCTCCTGGCAGTGGGCCGCTACCTCCTCGACCGGCTGTTCGGTTCCCACCTCGTGGTTGGCGGACTGGAGACAGGCGAGCGCGGTGCCGGGCAGGAGCGCCGCGGCGAAGTCCGCCACCGCCACCCGGCCCGCACGGTCCACACCCACCGCCGCCGCCGTGCCGCCGGCCGCCTCGTGGACCTCGGCGGCGTGCAGCACGGAGGAGTGCTCGACGGCGGAGTGCACCAGGCGGCGGCCGACACGCCGACGGGCGGCCAGCGACCCGAAAATCCCGGAATGCACCGCCTGCGTCCCCGAAGGGGTGAAAACCAGCTCGTCGGGGCGGCAGCCCACCGCCTCCGCCGCGGCCTCCCGCGCCGCGTCCAGCAGCAGCCGCGCCCGCCGGCCCTCCCGGTAGAGGCGGGCCGGGTCGGCCCACCCCTCGTCCAGAGAGGCGAGCAGGGCCTCCCGGGCGACGGGATGCAGCGGGGCGGCGGACGCGGCGTCGAAGTAGGGCACGTACGAGACGGTAGAACACCGGTCCGCCGCCCCGCGCGCGAGAGGGCGGGGGCGACGCCGGGCACGCCGTCAGATGCCTGGTGGGGCGGGGTATTCGGGGGTCCGGAAGGGGGCCCGGGAAGGACACGCCCACCCCATCGGGGTGCCTCGCGGCGCGTTGGGCACCCTCCCCGCGCGACCCCAAATAGCGTCCAGTAGGGTTTGGTCCGCATAAACATCCAAACCCCTGCCCGACGCAGGGCGGCGACCGACCAGCGAGTAAGGCCGCAGCCGACCGCGCGGGCGAGACTCTCGGGAAGGCGCTACGTGAGTCCCAACGGCTCCGACCGCTCGTCGCGGCGCCCGATGCGGCGGAAGCTGCCGCAGGTGCTTGCTGCGGGCCTGGTCCTTGCGACCGCTACTGGTTGCACATATAAGGACTTCCCCCGCCTCGGCATGCCGACGCCCGTCACCGACGAGGCGCCGCGGATCCTCTCTCTTTGGCAGGGCTCCTGGGCCGCCGCCCTCGCAACGGGCGTGCTGGTCTGGGGCCTGATCATCTGGAGCGTGATCTTCCACCGCCGCAGCAGGACCAAGGTGGAGGTCCCCACTCAGACGCGGTACAACATGCCCATCGAGGCGCTGTACACGATCGTCCCGTTCATCATCATCGCGGTGCTCTTCTACTTCACCGCGCGCGATGAGAGCGCCATTCTCAAGACTTCCAAGAAGCCGGACCACGTCATCAACGTGGTGGGCTTCCAGTGGAGCTGGGCGTTCAACTACCTGGAGAACGTGGACGGCGACAAGAAGTCCACCGGGATCAATTCTCCCGAACTCTCCGCCATCCCGGACAAGTGGAAGAAGTCCGCTCCGGCCGGCGCGGACGGCGTCTACGACACGGGCATCCCGGGCACGAAGAACCCGCAGACCGGCAACCCGGGCCCGACCCTGTGGCTGCCGAAGGGTGAGACGGTCCAGTTCGTCCTCACGTCGCGGGACGTCATCCACTCCTTCTGGGTGGTGCCGTTCCTGATGAAGCAGGACGTCATCCCGGGCCACACCAACGTCTTCGAGGTGACCCCCAACAAGGAGGGCACCTTCATGGGCAAGTGCGCCGAGCTCTGCGGCGTCGACCACTCTCGGATGCTCTTCAACGTCAAGGTCGTCTCCCCCGAGCGGTACCGGGAGCACCTGAAGGACCTGGCGAAGAAGGGCCAGACCGGATACCTGCCGTCGGGCATCAAGCAGACGGATCACGCCAGGAATGCGGAGACCAAGAACCAGTGAGCATCCTCAACGAACCTCAGGGTGCCGCCGCCGAGAAGGCTCCGGCAGCACCGCCCGTACGCAAGAAGCAGCCGGGTATCGCCGCGGTCAAGTGGCTCACGACCACCGACCACAAGACCATCGGCACGATGTACCTGGTCACGTCGTTCGCGTTCTTCTGCGTCGGCGGCCTGCTGGCGCTGCTGATGCGCGCCGAGCTGGCCCGCCCCGGCGAGCAGATCATGACGAACGAGCAGTTCAACCAGGCGTTCACGATGCACGGCACGATCATGCTGCTGATGTTCGCGACGCCGCTGTTCGCCGGTTTCGCGAACTGGATCATGCCGCTGCAGATCGGTGCGCCCGACGTGGCGTTCCCGCGGCTGAACATGTTCGCCTACTGGCTCTACCTCTTCGGCTCGCTGATTGCGGTGGCCGGCTTCCTCACCCCGCAGGGTGCGGCCGACTTCGGCTGGTTCGCCTACTCCCCGCTGTCGGACGCGGTCCGCTCGCCGGGTGTCGGTGCCGACATGTGGATCATGGGTCTGGCCTTCTCCGGCTTTGGCACCATCCTCGGTTCGGTCAACTTCATCACCACGATCATCTGCATGCG